>JAXGUU010000064.1:0-14299 GCA_040774145.1 Anaerolineae bacterium | reverse complement strand
GAAGAGCTTGCCATTCTCCTTCAGCACGATGAACCCATCCTCGGCTCGGGTCAAATTCACCGAGGCCACCACAATGCGGCGAAGGATCTCGTTGACATCCAGCGACGAGACGACCGATTTGCCGACGGTGTAGATGGTATTGATCTCTTGAAGGCGAGCATTCAGACGGCGATTTGACTCTTCGAGGCTCACTGCCATACTAGGGTCAGAGGAGGGTGACCCGCCGATTGCGCTGTAGAGAGCCGCCTGGAAGGTGGCCCGCGCCAGCGGCGTCGTCAGCAGGGCACGGGGACGGCACGACAGCAACTCACCCAGACATGGAAGCGAGACTGCGTCTCCCCGGGCCACCAGCAGCAGGGGGCGTCGAGCCAAACCATCTTTGAGGATATCGATGTCAACGCAGGACGCAGCGTCATTCGAGGGTAGCGCCATAATGACCAACGCAACATCCGGGTCGTTAAAGGCCGAGTAGAACTCGGGCCTCGCCGTTACATAGTGCACGTTCAGGTCTGGAGGCACGACGGCAGCCACGTCGGGGACCAGCGTCGTATCTTCGCAGAATATCAGAATCTGAGGCAAGAAGACCTTCCTGATCATGTGATGCGAACGCATCACGCCTAGGTCACATGAATCGAATCATAGCTGATTCGTAGGACAGTGCAAGTTAACCGACGTCGATTGCGACGTACCCAAGGAGGTTTGTCATGAAACTTCTCATCCGTTGGGCCATCGGTGCGCTCTCGCTCTTTGCTGCAGCCTGGATCGTACCGGGCATCCGCGTTGATGACAGTCGAGGATGGATCGCCTATGCGGCGATGGCCATCATCCTGAGCCTCGTCAACGCTCTGATCCGCCCACTTCTGAAGCTGCTGACGTGCCCCCTAATCTTGCTGACCCTGGGGCTCTTCACCCTCGTGGTCAATGCGCTCTCCTTGCTCATCGCCTCCTCCCTTGCCAACAACCTCTTCGGGGTAGGGTTCTACGTCGACGGATTCTGGCCCGCCTTTTGGGGCGCCATCATCGTCAGCGTCATCAGCGTCGTCCTCAACACCTTCGTCTCGGATGACGATAAGAAGCGGTAGGAGCGACGACATCACGGATCTGTGCAGAACAGCAGCTTGGCCCGCTCCGCTTGCCATCCACCTCCCGCGTGATATGATCACCCAAGGTCCCGGGAGACATGGGCCCGGAAAGAGGTCTAGGTGATGGTCAATATCCGTCGTATGACGCTCACGGCGCTGATGGCAGCACTGATCTTCGTGCTGACCACGGTCCCACGACTGCCGGTACCGGCGACCGGTGGCTACATTCACCTCGGAGACGCTGGGGTGACATTCGCGGCGTGCGCCTTTGGTCCCTGGGTTGCGATGGCTGCCGGTGGGCTGGGCACAGCTCTGGCAGACCTGATGGGGTTCCCGCAGTGGGCGATCTTCTCGCTGGTCGTCCATGGCCTCCAGGGATGGGCACTGGGGCTGGTCTTTCGCAAAGGGTTGAGTTGGTTCACCGCCGTGGTCGCCACGGTGATCAGCATCGCGATCGTGGTCACCGGCTACTTTCTAGCCGGCGCGCTTCTGGAGAGCCCCGCGGTCGCCATCCTGGAGATCATCCCGAACACGATTCAGGCGCTGAGCGCCAGCCTGATCGGCATCCCGCTCTATTGGGCCGTGCGACGCGCCTACCCGGCTTTGGAGTCCTACAGCGAGCGGGCGACCTAATTATCCAACGCTAAACTCACGTGCGGAGGAGGGCTCTGGCCTCCTCCGCTTTTTTGGGCCATAGATATGATCCATCTAGACGACATCTCATTCACATATGCAGCCCGTCATCGCGGAGAGCACACTCCGGAGGTGCTGAAGGGCTGTACGCTGCATGTTGAGGCCGGGCAGGCCCTCGCCGTGATGGGCGCCACGGGCGCGGGCAAGAGCACCTTAAGCTATGTCCTCGCGGGTCTGGCGCCCCGCCACACCGGTGGACGGCTCAGCGGATCGGTCGTCATCAACGGGCACAACGTAGCCGAAACCCCACCGCCGATCGGGAGCGTTGGTCTGCTCTTCCAGGATGCGGCAACCCAGCTTTTCAACACAACGGTCGAGGACGAGATCGCGTGGGGCCTGGAGGCGATGGGACTCCCTCCCGGCGAGATCGGAGAGCGCGTGCGAGCATCCTTAGCGCGCTTTGAGCTGGAGCCGGATCGCCGCCGCCCACCCTGGGCGCTCTCAGGCGGACAGCAGAAGCGCCTGGCCCTGGCTGCGCTATCGGCTATGCGACCGCGGGTCCTCATCCTGGACGAGCCATGGGGGGGACTGGATCCGCGGGGCCGTTCAGACGTGCATTCCGCTATCGAGTCGCTGCAAGCAGCGGGTACGACACTGGTGCTGATGACCCTACGCGTGGAGACGGCGGCTCGGATCGGCACCGTCGCGACCTTGCATGAAGGAGAACTGTCTGAGCCCGCGTCCGCAGCCGACCGGCTTGCCGACGAGGCCGCTCTGATCGCGTCAGGGCTTTATCTACCCACCTCGGCCTGGCCCGACCTTGGCCCCGTCCACCCTCTGCAGGAGGGCCCACCTGCGCTTGAGACCCGGTCGCTGGACTTCCACTATCCAAGCGAATCCGGCGACACCAAGGCCCTGCACGGCATCGATCTCACGATCCCTGCAGGCCAGTTCGTGGCGGTCGTCGGCCCCAACGGGGCGGGGAAGAGCACGCTCGTGCGCCATTTCAACGGCCTGTTACGCCCAACGCACGGCACCGTGAGCGTGCTGGGTCAACCCATCGATCGACGCTCGACAGGCGAAATGGCACGCCAGATCGGGTTTCTCTTCCAGCGCCCGGAACAACAGCTCTTTGCCCCCACCGTACGGGAGGAGGTCGCCTATGGCCCGACACAATTGGGGATGGAAAAGGCTGATGACCGCGTACAACGCGTGCTCCGCCGCTTCGGCCTGCAGATAGTCGCCGACAGCCCCCCCGCGCTCCTAGGTTACGGCGCACAGCGTACGGTCACGCTGGCGGCGCTGGCGGCACTCTCAACACCGATCGTGGTGCTCGACGAACCGACCGTAGGACTTGACGGTCACGGCTTGATGCAGTTGCTCACTTGGCTCTCCGACCTGCGGGCGAGCGGTGTCACCATCGTGCTGATCACCCACGAGATGGCGCTGGCGGCGCGCGCCGACCGTGTGATCGCGTTGGAGGCAGGTCGAATCGTGGACGATGGCCCGCCCGCCACGGTTCTTAACGAGCGCCTCAATGGTGAGTAGGTCAGGATGACGGTCGTTTTCGATAGTTACGTACCCGGCAGCTCTTGGCTCCACCGGCTTGATCCCCGCGTCAAGCTGTGGTGCACGCTATTGGGACTGATCTGGGTCTTCATCCTCCCGGGTCTGGGATGGCAGCTCTTCTTTCTCACCGCGATTCACCTGCTGCTCCTTGCCGCGGGGATTCCCTGGTGGAAGCTGGGTCAGCTGTGGCGCCAGATGGCCATCCTCATCCTGCTGATCCTCCTGCTCCAACCCTATGTCCGCCCAGCCGGCCCTCAGATCTTCGCGTGGGGCCCGCTGCGCTTGACACTGGGCGGGGTTCTCGAGGCCCTGCACCTCGCCCTACGCGCCATCGGCATCGCCTTTGTGATGGGCACGCTCCTCTACACCACATCACAACCGGCCCTCGTACGTGCGATCGTCCGCCTGGGTCTTCCCTACACGTGGGGATTGACGATCAGCCTCGCCCTGCGATTCCTGCCCGCGATCCAGAGCCTCTATCGCACCGTACGGGACGCTCAAGCATCACGCGGCTGGATCGCCCAAGAGAACTTG
Organism: Anaerolineae bacterium; assembly: GCA_040774145.1. GTDB lineage: Bacteria > Chloroflexota > Anaerolineae > B4-G1 > SLSP01 > PWVB01. Next base: position 10,481 of record JAXGUU010000064.1, on the reverse strand, counting down.
ATCCGTCGCATCCGGAGCGACATCCCTGTACTTGTGGCGGTGATGATCGGCACCCTCAGGATGAGCGATCAGCTGACGTTGGCATTGGCAGCGCGAGGACTGGAGACGATGAAGACGCGCACCATATGGCGCGACCTGCGTATGACGAGTCGCGACTGGGCCATCGCCGTGACCTTCACCCTTGGGATGCTGGTCTTCCTCTGGTGGCGTTGGACCATGCCATGATCCTATGTTATACTGCGGCCCAGGTGGCCATGCAGAAATCAACCATCAGCCTATGACGTACAGGACGACGTTGATCTATAATCCCACGGCAGGACCATGGGATATGGAGCGTCCGCTCAAGCGCCTTGCGACGTACCTTGGCAAACACGGGTGGCAGATTGAGCTGACCCAAACCGAGCAGCCTGGTGACGCAGCCAACCACGCACGTGACGCCGCGGCCCACGGGGCCGACCTCGTGCTCGTCGCCGGAGGCGACGGGACCATCAACGAAGCCGCCAACGGCCTCGTGGCCACCACCACAACCCTCGGCATTGTGCCGGTAGGTACGGGCAACATCCTGGCCCACCAGCTCCACATGCCGGTCCTGCCGGCGGTTGGCCCGATCATCAGAGAGGTGGGCGACGCCCTGCTCAACAGCCGCATCCAGGTCGTCGACATGGGTGTTGTGAACGAGCGGCGCTTCATCTGCTGGGCAGGGTTGGGACTGGACGCCGAGATCGTCGCGCAGATGGAGCCACGACCACGCCATATGAAGCGGCTGCGCACTCTGCCCTACATCATCACAGGCTTCGCCGTGGCGTCCGAGTTCCGCGGGGTGCGCTCACACTTTCGCATCGAGGACCGCACCTTCCGCACCCGGGCGCTGATGGCGGTCGCCAGCAACATCCAGCTCTACGCGGCCTACTTCCAGATCGCCCCGCACGCACGCATGGATGACGGTCTGCTCGACATCTTTGTCTTCCGCGGGCTGGGCTTCGCCTATGCCCTGAAGTTCGCGGCGCAATCGGTCACCGGAAGACACCTCGACAGCCCCGACGTGATGCATGCGCTTGCCGGCAAGATGGAAGTTGAGACCTCTCCCACCGTGGCCATCCACCTGGACGGCGATCCCTTCGGCAGCACGCCGGCTGCTTTCAGCATCGACCCCCTCTCGCTACGCCTTCTGGTGCCGCCGCACGCACCCGAGAGCCTCTTCAGCCGCCCTCCCGAGCGCTTCTGATGTGCGGCGAGACCGATCGACCCCAGGCCCAACGATGATTGATACCCATACCCACAGCCACCACTCACCCGACGGATCGGCCGACATGGCCGCGATGGCGGCATCTGCCCAAGCCCTCGGGCTCACCGGGATCACGTTCACCGAGCACGCGGAATGGTACCCGGGCGATGAAGCCTACGGCTACCTGGACCTGGCGCGCTACTTCGCTGACATCGATCGGGTGCGCGACCGTTACGCGGGCAAAGTAGAGATCCTGACAGGCATCGAGCTTGGCAATCCCCACGACTTCCCGGACGAAGTCAGCGCCCTGCTGACCCTCCATACCTTTGACCTCGTCATCGGTTCAGTGCATTGGCTCGACGACCAACCGGGATGGGAGCCCCCCTTCTTTGAGCAGGGGCTAGACGCCGCCTATCGACGCTACTTCGAGGAAGTGGCGCGTATGGTCGAGTGCGCGGAGTTCGATGTGCTCGGACACCTGGACCTGATCCGCCGCGACTCGTGGGACATCCACCGCAAGGTCCTGCCGTTGGACCCCTACCGTGAGCCGATCGAGGCCGCGCTCACCAGCCTCATCACCAAGGGCAGGGGCCTGGAGATCAACACCTCGGGGCTGCGCAAGGGGCTACCCGAGCCCATTCCCGGTCGACAGGTGCTGACCTGGTATCGCGAGCTGGGTGGGGAGCTCCTCGTCTTCGGATCCGATGGGCACCGCCCGGGCCATATCGGCTTCGGTTTCGACGTGGCGCGTGACCTCGTGCTGGCATCAGGCTTCGACCGTGTGGCCATCTACCAAGACAGGCAGATCGTGGATTGGATGCACCTATGAGCAGCTTATCCCACGATCAGTAAGGCGGAAACCTATGAACAACGAACCCTTGATGACGATCATCATCCCCGCGTATAACGAGGCACATCGATTGCCGACAACGCTCGAACGGGTGTTGGCGTTCGTCGAGAGCCGTCCGGAGACGCTGGATGTGATCGTCGTGAACAACAACAGCCGCGACGAGACCCGGCAGGTCGCCGAGGCCTACGCACAGACGAGCGCCCTCCTGCAGGTCGCGGACCAACCGGTCCAGGGCAAGGGGGCCGCCGTACGCAAAGGTATCTTCTCAGCCACGGGCACCTACGCCTTCATCTGCGACGCCGATCTGGCCATGCCGATCGAGGAGCTGCCGCGCTTTTTCCCGGGGACCCTGGGCACCACCTATGACATCGCCATCGGTTCGCGAGAGGTGCCGGGCTCACAACGCTTCGACGAGCCCGCCTATCGCCACATGATGGGGCGCGTCTTCAACTTCATCGTGCGCACCCTGGCCGTGCCGGGCATCCAGGACACGCAGTGCGGGTTCAAGGCCTTTCACAAAGATGCCGGGCGCGCCATCTTCGCCAAGCAACAGATCGACGGCTTCGCCTTTGACGTCGAGGTCCTCGCCATCGCGCGGCGCTGGGACTACAAGATCCTGGAGATCGGTATCCCGTGGACCTACGGCCCAGGGGGCAGCGTCAGCCCGCTGCGCGACTCATGGCGTATGTTCCGCGAGGTCCTGAGGATCCGGCGCAACGTCAACGCCGGCCTTTACGACCGCGAGTAGGGCTTCGTCCTACAGGGTCTGCGCAGCCTCGAGCAGGGCATCCACCTGGTAGCCCGACAGCGCCTCCGCGGTCTTAAGCTGCGTGATCAGCTGGTAGACGGCGCTTAGGCGTCCCACGACATCCGTCTCGTCCGCCTCAGCCGACCGAACGACCTCCAGACAGAGGATCCACCACAGCCATTCCCCAAAAGCCTCACGGTTGAACCAGAGCACATCGTCGTAACGGTTCACGCCGAGATAGGCCTGGACGTCCCGGTGATTCATCGCACGGCGCAGCACGACGGCAGGATGGCGCCGTTCCACATCTGACGGCAGCCACTCGTCTGCAGAGAGCAGACACCGGATCGTCAGCGTCACACGCTGCTGTGCCTGCTCTGAGAGTCCGAGCTCGTCGAGCGCTCCCGCGACCACCTTGCGCAGCAGCCATTCGTCGAACCAATCACGGCTGACGGCAGCGGCATAGGCCTCATCCACCAAGCCACCCAGGGCATAGACAAAGGTCCAGCCCAAGAGCGCGCCCCATCGACCCCATGCAGCCGGCAGGGCCTCGTCCGTGGGCCAGCCCGCCAGCAGGAACTCGACCGCCGGTGCCGCGGTCGAGGCGTCATCCGATGCAACGACGCGCGATTCGAGCCACTCAGGCATCGCAAGCAGCAGCGCCAAGCGTGCCACGACATCGTGAGTAAGCTCCTCCGCGGGAAGGCCCGCCTCCAGATCCTCATCCAGCACCAGCAAAGCGCCTTGGAAGACATCCAGCACTTTCTGCTCGACCTCTGCCAAGAAGGGCGCATCAGGCGTCTCACCCGCATGGGAGACCAACCAACGGAAAGCCGGAGCACTCACCAGCATACGCAGGGGCACGTGCACAGGCGCGAACAGCATCTCTTGAAGCGCCTCATCGATGCCGGACACCGGTCGACCCTTGAGATGCTCGTTCAATTGGGCGTAGTGATGGGCCGCGTTGTCCTCGACCTCACGGAAGTCGAGGAAGACATAGGCCTGATAGGCGTGCAGCTCAGCGAACAGCCCCCGCTCGGCAAGCTCTCGACAGCTGCGGATGAACTCCCGTCCGCTGAGCGCGTCCCTAAAGGTCAGGAAACGGCTGGGATCATCGGAGATACTCAAGGCTTCAGCCAACGAGGTCTGCGTAAGCGACTTGCTGCCATCATCACCCTTGACGGCATAACCGACCGAGGTCCGCACCCAACCCCGCGTATCCCCATAGCGATTATGGTAGAGGACCAATGCGCGCTCGTCCCCAACGCGGTTTGAATAGGCGAAGACATTCTCGTCAACCGTCCCGTCCGGCTTGTAGACATCATACAGATAGAAGGACTCCACGCCGGCGAAGAGATAGCGCTGCCTGATCAGAGGGGTGATCTGTCGCTCGTGTCGCTCGACGAGCCCGAGGTCGGGCTGCTCGTTCCAATAGGCCTTACGGAACTCCATCCCGTATTTCTCTGCATAGCCCTCGATCTGACCGTGGCCAAACATCGGCAAACCGGGCACGGTCAGCATCATCGTACACACGCCGAAATACTTATCACCCGTGCCGAATTGATCGACGGCGGTACGCTCGTCGGGATTGTTCATGAAGTTGACGTAGCGGCGCAGGATCTCCCGGTCGAACTCCAGCGTGTTCTTCATCACCTCGCGATACTCGGCATTCTTCTCGTCGCGCAGCATGTTCATGAAGGCGCTATTGTAGACACGGTGCATGCCGAGAGTCCGTACGAAGTAGCCCTCCATCATCCAGAAGGCCTCGGCAAGCAGGAGCGTATCGGGCACCTCAGCCGCCACACGATCAACGACCTCACGCCAGAACTCCTCGGGCATCTGCCGATCGAACTCCGCCTTGGTCAGGCCGAATTCGGCACGCGAGGCGATATCACCCCCGGTGCCCGGTTCAGGAAACCACAGGCGCTGGTAGTGACGCTTGGCGAGTGTCATCGCGGCATCGAAGCGGATGATCGGAGAGCGTCGAGCCACGGCAAGGATGGTCTGAATGACCGCCTCACGCACCTCCGGATTCAGGTAATTGAGCTGAGCCGTGTCGTTCCACGGCATCTGCGTGCCGTCGTTGCCATGGTAGATGTACCTGGTGTCACCGGTCCAGTGATCCCGTCGTTGGAAGACAACCGCAGCATCCGTGTGGTCGTAGTAGTGGTCCTCCAGATAGACCCCGACGCGCTCATCCTCACAGAGGTCAACACCGGAGAACGAATAGGAGGGAAAGGGGCTGTAATCGAGACTGACAAACCAATCGGGGTGATGGATGACCCAATCCGAGTCAATGCCCATATGGTTGGGAACCATGTCACTCGCCATACGGATCCCGCGCACCCAAGCACGGGACTTGAGATCCTCAAAGGCAGCCTCGCCACCGAGATCCTCGGCGACCTGGTAGCTGAGGATGGAATAGGCAGAGGCGACAGCCTCCGGATTACCCATCATCTGCTTGATGCGCCGGGAGGCTTTGCTCCGCTCCCAGAGGCCGATCAACCAGAGAGCCGTGAAGCCAAAGCGGCGCAGACGATCCAGCTCCTCATCGGGCACGTCATCGAGATGGCGAATCTCACGTCCGTAAGTCTGGGAGAGCTGATCGAGCCATACATAGACGTTCTTGGCCATCATCACCGCACGAGGCATCCAGTCCTGATCGGGGCTGAAGGCCTCCGGTTCGATGGCCATATCGGCAAACTCAGGCACCTCGATCGGGCCCGGACCGAACCCGAAAAAGGCCTTGGCTTCCTCCTCCAGAAAGTCGAGGCTGCTGAGCAGGCGCTGGAGATAGGTCCCCAACAGCCCGCCCCAGCGGGTGCGCATATAGGCCAGTTGTGCGTGCCAGGATCCCGGCGCGGCAAGTGCCGGCGCCCTCAGGATATCAAAGAGGCTCTCGTTGCCCGGCCCGAAACCCGGCTGCTCACCAAAGAAGGTCTTCAGCAGATCAGGGAAGACGGCATAGGCCTCCATCTGCTCAAGCGAGGCATCGTCAAGGAGCTCGATAAAGGGTGTCACTGCCGGGTTCTCGTTTGTTAGCCACAGGAGCAACAACTCCTCAAGCGTTGCGGCACGGACGGACTCACCCCGCGTTGTGTCCCCGGCATCGAGGTACTCCGCTAACGACAGCTCCTCCTTGTAGACCGGCATGGGCGGGAACTGCTTGAGAAAGGCAACCAGCAGCTCCTCGACAGCGGTCTCGCCCAGGCGCTCACGCAGATAGGTCAACGCCGCCTCCATCACCCGGGGACTGCGTTCGCGGCGATACTGCTCCACGATGTAGTGGAGGATCTCATCCACGAGCCCCATCGCGTTCAGATCACCGGCGCTGACGCTCCGCTCAGGGTAATGTGCCGCATCCCGTTTCTCATTGATACGCTGAGCAAAAAGGCGAGCCGCACGGAAGTTAGCGAAGATGACGTTACCGTCGAAGGCGAAGAACTGCTCCTCGAAGCCATAGCGATCTCGCGACTGCCGAGACACGTGAAACTCACGTACGACAAAACCCCGCTCGCGATGCGATGACCCGGGATTGGGCATAGAGTGCCCTCCTGTTTAGTAAGCGGCAGGTAGAAGCGAGATGATGAATCCCATCAGCATGCTCACGAGCAACAGCACACTGATAACGATGAAAAAGATGCGGCTAACGTTCGACTTCTTCCGCATATAGAGTACTCCTTCTTAGGTTAAGAAACAGAGGATGGACCGTGCATCGGCACAGTCCCGCCACCCATGAGTTGATTATAGCATAAACCAGATGCGAGACGACCGCTGCGAGACCATCAACGGGCTCATTCTGCGGCATGCCGCAGGATGAGCCCGGAGGTTGAGAAGCCGTCCGTCTCGAATCGTTACGGATAGACGCGGTTGATGGTCCGAGGGTAGGGGATCGTCTCCCGAATGTGGTCGATCCCGCAGATCCAGGCAACGGTGCGCTCCACACCCAGCCCGAACCCACTATGCGGGACGCTGCCGTAGCGACGCAGGTCAATGTACCAGCGGAAAGCGTCTTCAGGAAGATCGTGCTCGCGAATCCGTTCGAGCAGCAGATCAGGGTCGGAGATACGCTCGCTGCCGCCGGTGATCTCGCCATAGCCCTCAGGAGCAAGAAGATCGACGCTCTTGGAGACATCGGGGCGCCCAGGCCAGGGCTCCATATAGAAGGCTTTGGCTACCGTAGGATACCCGTAGACGAAGACCGGCTTGTCGAACAGCTGGGTGAGCTGCGTCTCATGAGGCGAGCCAAAATCGTCCCCCCATTCGATTTTGAGCAGCTCCTTGAGCTCGGGATCATCCGTCTGGGCGCGAATCTCGGTCAACTTCGCTAGCGCATCATCATAGGAGATGCGCGGGAAGGGCGGCGTGATCCGTTCCAGGCTCGAGAGATCCCGATTCAGGGAGGCTAACTCCGCCCGGCAGTCGCGCAGGGTGCGCTGCACAATGTGGGAGATGAACTGCTCCTCCATCTCCATCAACTGATCCAGATCGCAGAACGCCATCTCGGGCTCCACCATCCAGAACTCCGTCAGATGGCGGCGAGTCTTGGATTTCTCCGCGCGGAAGGTGGGACCGAAGCAGTAGACTTTGCCGAAGGCGAAGATATTCGCCTCGTTGTAGAGCTGCCCGCTCTGCGCCAGATAAGCCGTGCCCTCATCGAAGTACTCCGTGCCGAAGAGCGTCGTGGTGCCCTCACAGGCAGCAGGCGTGAGGATCGGCGTATCCATCAGGGTGAAGCCGTTCCCATCGAGCCACTCACGGATAGCGCTGATCACCGTGGCCCGCACGCGGAGGATGGCCCACTGGCTGGGCACTCGGATCCAGAGATGCCGGTGATCCAGAAGGAAGTCAACGCCGTGCTCCTTGAGCGCAATCGGGTAATCGCCCTCCACAGCCTGAATCGTCTCCAGGCCTGTGATGCCGATCTCGTAGCCGCCAGGGATACCGGGAGCCCGCTGGTCGGCCCGTACGACACCGGAGATCCTCACTGAGGACTCCTGCGGCACGTGGACGATGGCGTCAAAGAGCGCCGGCTCAAGGTCACGTTCGAAGGCCACGCACTGCACAAATCCGTAGCCGTCACGGACCAACAGAAAGACGAGCTTACCCTTGTGAGTACGGTTGTAGACCCATCCCTCAAGGGTTACTTCCTGACCGTCGTAGTCGGCAATTCGATTAGCTTGAACGATGGGTGGCATCTCTTGCCTCCTTGTCGGACTATACAGGATCGCCCTCGGCGCCCGTGGGGCTGCTCGGCTGGGTCCCCGATAGCAGCTCCTCACGCCGGTTGCGGCTGCGCGAGCGGCTTATGAAGAAGATCACAACGGCCAGGACGCCGACAACGATGACCAGCGTCTGATAGCGATCGATGATCTCCGCCACGAGGTGCCACTGAGACCCCAACAACCTGCCTGCAAAAGCGAGCAGAAAGCTCCACAGCGCAGTACCGATCGCCGTATAGAAGGTGAACTTCCCTATGTTCATATTGGCGAGCCCGGCAGGGACCGAGATCAGGCTACGAATGATGGGGACCATACGCCCGAAGAAGATCACATACTCGTCATAGCGCTCGAACCAGGTCAGCGCCGTGTCGAGATCGGCTTCGGAGAGCATGAACCATCTGCCGAAGCGCTGCAGCAGAAACCGCACACGGCTCTCGTCGAACCACTTGCCAATCCCATAGAAGAAAAAGGCGCCCAAGACAGAGCCGATCGCGCCGACAATCGTCACCCCCAGCATATTGAAGCCACTCTCGGGATCGAGCGTCAGCCAACCCGCCAGGGGGAGGACAACTTCCGAGGGAATCGGGGGGAAGACATTCTCCAGAAACATCACCAGGCCTAGGCCCGGATATCCTACCGTACTGATGATACTGAGCGCCCACTCATTGATCGCGTTCAGGATTTGTGACAGATACACACTTGCCTCCGCTCTTGCGATGTCAGATCCATATCAGGGAGATTATACCATGCTTCACCACGGCGCCCCGAGAACGAGGAGAGGCGCGTTATGACGTCGACCCGACCCGAGCGACAGCCCAGGAGGGATGGGTCAACCGTGAGCGCCGTGGCTCCACAGCGCGTAAGCATAGGCGCGCTCGGCCACTTCCGCGAGCTCATCCCACGCATAACGTCGCGCCACATCCTCACGCGCAAGGGCACGCATCCTCACCAGGCGCTCGGGAGCAGCCAACAACGCCAGAATCGCCTCCGCGAAAGCCCCCTCTGAAGAGGCACCGCCCGGATCCACCAACACGCCGGTCTTGTCGTCCACTACGATCTCGGCAATCTGCCCGACGGCGTCGGCGACCACGGGTACTCCCGCCGCCAGGAGGTCCAGCAGCTTCACCGGACACTTCGTCCGATTGAGTAGGGTGTCGTCGAAGGGATAGATGGCCAGATCCGCAGCGGCGAACCACAAGGGCAGGGTCTCCTCGGTTCCCCAACCGGCATAGATGAGGTCAGCATCGGGCAAACCCTGCGTCGGCCCGGTAGCCACGTCCGTGGCGACACACCATCCTGCATCGCGTGCCATCTGCACCAAGTGCGTCTCCTCGCCCTGAAAACCCTGACCGACAACCAAGAAACGCACGTCCGCACGCTGCCCGCGGACGTGCCGGAAGAGGCGCCAGAGCCGTGCAAGATCGAACTCGAAGAAGCGAGTATAGAGCAAGACGGTCGGACGCTCGACGGACGGTCCCAATCTGGCATCCGGCGGCACGATGACGCCATTGGGCAGATAGACAACCCGCTCCGGCTCGCCCCCCATCGACCAAGCCAGCGTCTGCAGTGCACGGCTGGCCACCGTCACCACATCGGCGTGCCGCAGTCCCCAGCGCTCCTGCCGGGTGAAAAAACGTGCCTGCAGAGGTGAGTAATCGCCCCGGGCATTCCAACCGCCGGGGCCTTCCCAGTCATCGGCATCCACCGCCACGGGGAAGCGCCGCGCCAGGGCATAATGCGCGAGCCCGGCGTAGGCCTTCGGCTTGAAGGCGTGAACCACGTCGGGCGATAGCCGGAGCACCCGCTCGACGAGAAGTGCCGTCAGTCGCCCGTGGAACCAGCCGGGCACACCGCGCGGCAGGCGAACGTTCTCAACCCGGGCCCCCTCGTCCTCCCAGACACGACCGGCATCCTCGGGGTTCTGCCACGGAGGCAGGAGCAGGGTAACGGTATGACCACGACGGACCAACGCTTTGCCGAGAGGTAGCGCACGCATCCGCATCGTCATCCGCGGGCGTAGGCCAAAGGGGCCAACCATCACGATGGTCAGAGCTGAGGACGGTTTCACGGCGCCCGCTCCCCTGGTGGCATATGGGCAGCGCGCTCGAGACGCAGTGCCACAGGGCTGAAACTGCGGCGGTGGAGCGGGCAGACGCCGAGACGGTCCAGCGCCTCCTGATGCTGCCGCGTCCCATAGCCTTTGTGCTGGGCAAAGCCATAGCCGGGGAAGTGCGCATCGGCATGCTCCACCATCCACCGGTCGCGCGTGACCTTCGCCACAATACCGGCAGCGGCGACGGCGAGGCAGCTTGCGTCGGCGCGAGGAAAAGCATGTTGCGGAAGATCGACCTCCGGAAGGGTGATGGCGTCGAGGATCAGAGCCTGCGGTGAGATCGCCAACGCACCGAGGGCGCGTCGCATCGCCAGCCGGGTCGCGGG
>JAXGUU010000063.1:0-14485 GCA_040774145.1 Anaerolineae bacterium | reverse complement strand
AGGCCCCCGATGATGCGATCGCGATCTACACACAGCAGACAACATGAACCCATGGGCATATCAGCACCGCGCTGCTCACACGTGGACTTGTCCATGTGCGAATGCGCGGATTCACACACATAAGTATACAAGGAGTCGCTATGTTACCCTTGTCCTTCACCACCCTAGGCTGCCCGGGTTGGACGCTGCGCGAGATCGTGGAGAACGCCGCCACGATGGGTTATGACGCCGTCGACCTCCGCGGACTGCTGGAGACACTGGACGTCACGATGACGCCGGAGTTCACCTCCGAGCTCGCCACGACGAAGCGGTTGTTCGCCGACCACGGTATCGCATTCTCGGGCATCGCCACCTCGGCACGCTTCGCCGTCGTCGATGCCGATGAGTTGTCGCAGAACTTCGACGAGGCGCGCCGCAACCTCGCGCTGGCAGCCGAACTGGAGGCCCCCGTCCTGCGGGTCTATGGCGGGCGCGTGCCCGAGGGCCACACCGTGGACAGCATCCTCCCCACCCTTGTCGAGAACTTGCGCAAGATCGGCGATGAGGCAGACACCTACGGAGTGACGTTGGCGCTCGAAACCCACGATGATTGGACCGACTCCGCGGTCTTTGCACGCCTCATGCGTGAGGCCGACCATCCGCGAGTCCGGGTGCTGTGGGATCTCCACCATCCCTACCGCACCAACGGAGAGCCGGCTGCTCTGACCTATCGCAACCTCAGTCCCTACACCGTCAGCACCCACGTCAAGGACTCCAAGCCCACCACGGACGGGGGACACCAGTACGTCCTGCTCGGAGACGGCGATGTACCGCTCAAGACGATGCTCGACCTTCTCGTAGCCGGCGGCTATCGTGGTTACGCGATCCTGGAGTGGGAGAAGCGCTGGATCCCCGACCTAGCCGAGCCTGAGATCGCCTTCCCGCAGTACGTGCAGAAGATGCGGGAATGGCTGGGGCAGGCGTAAGGAGAAACGACGATGCCGAGTAAGCTGGGAATCCACGGCATTATGCCGGGAGAGACGCCCGCCGTCATCCAACAACTGCTCAAGAGCGGCGCCGGCATGACAACGGTCAAAGCGATCGTTTCGGTCGGCTGGCTCAAGGACGTCAAGGAGCTCGACGAGCGTGTGCAGACGGTGGGACGCTTTATGCGCGGCACCGATCCCCGCGTCAACGTCGAAGGGCCCGAGCTCTACGGCGATCTGAAGGAGAGCGCGCGGAAGGTGATGAGCAGCCTACTGCGGAAATGGGAGCCGCACCGCGACTACGTCGACTACTGGGAGATCATCAACGAGCAGGATCCCATAGGAACGGATGGTCACCGGCGCCTCGCGGAGTTCATGATGCACTGTATGGACATCGCGGATCGCGAAGGCTATCATCTGGCCCTCTTCTCCTACAGCATGGGCGTGCCCGAGTGGGAGGAGATGAAGGCCATCGTCGAGACCGGCGTCTTCGGCCAAGCGAAGGCCGGTGGACACGCACTCTCCCTGCACGAGTACGCTAACCCGATGGACCGCTGGTATGGGGAGCCCTTACCCGGACGCCCGACCTATCCGAATCGCGGCCCGCTGGCATGCCGCTATCGGTGGTGGTACGAGGATTTCCTCATCCCACGTGACGAAGTGATCCCCCTCTTCCTCACCGAGGTCAACGTCGCCAAGGACCTGCCCCTGCTCACCGAGAAGGAATGGCTCGAGCAGATGGTCTGGTACGATGAGCGGCTGCGTGAGGATTACTACGTCGTCGGAGCGCACCTCTTCACCCTGGGCAGTGCGGGATCATGGGACAACTACGACTTCGCGCGATTCCTTCCGGGGATGATCAAGCATATGGTCGCCGTCAAGAACACCCGGGCCCCTGTGGCGCCCGCGACGCGAGAGCCCGCGCCTGAGCCGACTCTCCCTACCATTCCGACCCCGCCCCCTATCATCACGCCGCCGGAGGAGCGACCCGACTGCAAGCCGCGTACAGCCTACAGCCGGCACTACCTCCTCTTGCCCCAGAATGCGACCTGGACATGGATTGCCGCCTGCCGCCGCTATTGGGAGACCTTCAAAGTGACCGTCGGCTTCAGCCTCGATGATGCCGCCTACGGACCGGGCCTGACCGACCGCACCGTCACCGTCGTCAATCCGGAACTGTGGCAAGAGGATATCGAGGCGTTCTTCGCAAGATACTACCCCGGCACCCAATACGACCCCATCGAGGCGAGAAATCCCCTCGAACTACAGGCGGTGCTCAACCGCAGGGTCGACCGGGGAAGGCGCTTCGGATAGGGCTGTGCACGCGTCAATTTTGAGTTGACAAGGACCTCGAATCGTGTATACTAACGCGTGCCGGTGAGGGGAGGAACCTTGACCCAACCGTCGGCTATGCTATAATCGCAGTGCGCCGACGTAGCTCAAACGGCGGAGCATCCGCCTTGTAAGCGGAGGGTTGTGGGTTCAATTCCCACCGTCGGCTCTGATGGGCAGTTGATCCGAGCGGCAAAGGAGGCGGACTGTAAATCCGCTGGCGTAAGCCTTCGGGGGTTCGAGTCCCTCACTGCCCACAGTCTTTGCCCATGTAGCTCAGTCGGTAGAGCACTTTCTTGGTAAGAAAGGGGTCATCAGTTCAAATCTGATCATGGGCTCAAGGCGAACGTCAAAGCGCCTTTAGGCAGCAGACTTACGTAGGCGAGTAGCTCAATTGGCAGAGCAACGGTCTCCAAAACCGTAGGTTGCGGGTTCAATTCCTGCCTCGCCTGCCTCGAAGACAAGACACCGCCCGATCAGGCGGTGTCTTGAGATGTTAGCGCAGATTGCGCGTGAACTTGATCGTCTGGAGGCATCCGTGGCCAATACGAAGGAAAAGAAGGGAAACGCCATCGCCGCCTACTTCCGCTCCACGCGAGCGGAGTTGCGCAAGGTCCGTTGGCCAACCCTGGAACAAGGATGGGCCATGACCAAGATCGTGTTGGTCGTGACTTTTGCCATGGCGATCTTCCTGGGCGTGCTGGACTTCTTCTTCGGGTGGTTGCTGGGGCAGGTCATCGTAGGCAACGTGCTCTTCATGGTCTTGGGCGCGATTATCGCTGCCGCCTTGATTGGCGCGGTCTATCTAGTTGGTCAAAGTGAAGAGGTCTGAAGCACTTGGTTCCTGAAGAGCTTTCTGAAGAAGAGATCGATCGCCTGGACGATGTCGAGGAGCCGCTCCCCGAGGAATCGGAGAGCGATCTAGGTCCATTGCCGGATCTCGATCTCTCACCCGAGGCCATCTTTGAACGCCTCGGGGCGGATCTGTTGACCAAGCCCGCTGACGAGGACGAAGAGGGCAAGGAAGACGCATCCGCTGAGGCCCTCCCCCCGCTTCTCTTTGAGGATGAGGTCGAAGAGGTAGGAGTTCTTCCGGATCCCTTCGCCGATGAGGAAGAGGAAAAGGAACCCTCGAACGAGCGCGCGTGGTTCATCATCCATTGTTATTCGGGATATGAGCAGAAGGTACGCCACAACCTCGAGCAGCGCATCGAGTCGATGGGTATGCAGGACTTTATCTTCCAGGTCGTGGTACCGACCGTCGAAGAGATCGAGCTACGGGACGGCAAGCGTCGCACGGTAGAGCGCTGTCTCTATCCCGGCTATCTGATGGTCCAAATGCAGCTGACGGACGATTCCTGGTACGTGGTGCGCAACACACCCGGGGTGACGGGATTTGTGGGGATGGGTAACAATCCCACGCCCCTGCGCTCTGAGGCGGTGCAGCGCATCCTTCGTCGAATGGAATCGGCGGCACCGGAGGTGCGGGCGACCTTCAAGCGCGGGCAGAAGGTGCGCATCATTGAGGGCCCCTTTGCGGACTTCATCGGTGTGGTTGACGACATCGACGAGGAACGCACGAAAGTGCGGGTGCTCGTCTCCTTCTTCGGTCGCGAAACGCCGGTCGAGTTGGACTTCTTGCAGGTGGAGCGGGCTTAAGCACGGAAAATCACGAGTGTGAAACCCGGGCCGATGGAGGCGCATCCAGAGATGGTGACCGCCCCAAGAGCTTGGATTGAGGGAGTATTGAAAGAATGGCAAAGAAGAAGATAAAGGCAGTCGTTAAGTTGCAGATCCAGGCCGGGAAGGCCAATCCGGCGCCCCCGATCGGGCCCGCGCTGGCGCAGCATGGGATCAACCTGATGGGCTTCTGCAAGGAGTACAACGCCAAGACGGCGCACCTCGCCGGCAGCGTTATCCCTGCGGAGATTACCATCTACCATGACGCATCGTTCACCTTTGAGCTCAAGACGCCGCCCACGGCGGACCTGCTACGCAAGGCCGCTGGTGTGGATAAGGGCTCTTCGGAACCGAACCGCGACAAGGTGGGCACGATCAGCAGAGCCCAGCTTCGCGAGATCGCCGAGACCAAGATGCGCGACCTGAACGCGATTGATGTCGAGGGCGCCGAGCTGCAGATCGCCGGCACCGCCCGCAGTATGGGGATTCGCATTACGGACTAAGCATCAACCGGGCGTAGCGTGAGCGCTCATTCGTGAGCACATCGCGCTGTCGTCCTTAAGCCGTGGGAGGGGAGACCCGTTCGTACCACAAGGAGCTAACTATGGGAAAGACTGGCAAGAAGTACCTAGAAGCTGCCGCCAAGGTTGATCGCGACCACGTCTACAGTGTGGACGAGGCGATCAAGTTGGTGCGGGACGTGAGCTACACGTCCTTTGACGGCACGGTTGAGGTCCACCTACGGACCAATCTCGACCCGCGACGTGCGGATCAGGCGATTCGCGGCGTCGTCCGCCTGCCGAACGGATTGGGCAAGCCGGTACGGGTCCTGGTTTTCGCCGCCGGAGAGGCTGCGCGGGCTGCCGAGCATGCAGGCGCCGACTTCATCGTCGACGGCGACGAGGGCGTCCAGAAGATCCTGGGCGGCTGGGTCGACTTCGATGTCGCCATCGCCGTACCCGATATGATGCGTCACGTAGGTCGGCTGGGGCGCGTCTTGGGTCCTCGTGGCCTGATGCCCACGCCGAAGACCGGCACCGTCGTGCCGGAGGATGACATCGGTCGTGTGGTTGATGAGGTGAAGGCCGGTCGTGTTGAGTACCGGCTCGATCGCTCCGGCAATATTCACTGCCCCATCGGGAAGGTCAGCTTCTCAGAGGAGCAGTTGCTGGGCAACCTGTCGGCGATTATGAGCACGATTCGCCGCGCTCGACCGCCTGCCGCCAGGGGCCTTTTCATCCGCCGTGTTACCCTAGCACCCACGATGGGGCCGGGCATCAAAGTGGACCCCGTCGCAGCTCTAGCGTTGGAGACGGCTTAACGGCTATAAGCCCAAGTTACATCGTTTGAACCTGTCCGCCGAAGACAGCAGGTGCACCCGCTCACGCAATGCGTGGCGACGTGCTTAATCTAGCCTGCCGAGGCAGGATCTGGGGAAACTAACAAGTCTACCGGCAGAGAACCGCCGGGCTTGCTCTCCTGAGTCCTTGCGTCGGTCGGCGCAAGGACTTTTTTGTGTCATAGAGACACAGGTCCGCCCAAGGCGACAGGCAGCATCTAGCAAGGAGGTGAGAAAGGTTGGCTATTTCACGCGCCCGTAAAGAGGAGTTGCTGGAGACCTATCGCCAGCAAATGGCCGAGAGCACGGGATTCGTTATGGCGGAATATACTAAACTGAGCGTCGCTCAGATGCAGGATATCCGACAGAGGTCCCGAGCAGAGAACAGTGCGGTGGTCGTGGTCAACAACACCCTCTTCCTGCGTCTGCTGGAGGAGTCCGGCATCACGCCCCCAGGAGACCTCCTGGAGGGGCCGAGATTGATCGCGTTCAGCCACAAGGACGTGCCCTCGCTGACGAAGCTGTTCCGCGAGATCGCGCAGTCCTACGATGAGGACCGCTTCGTCATCAAGGGAGGCATGATCGAGGGACGCATCTTCGACGCGGCAGAGGCGGCAACAGTTGCAAACTTGCCGACGCGCGAGGAGCTGCTCGCCCAGGTCCTGCGGACCATCAACGCACCCGCAACACAGATGGCTGGGGTCGTTGCCGGTGGCCTGCGCCAGGTCGTCAACGTCATCAAGGCGTATGCCGACAAGCTGGAGACCGCTGCTGGTGCATCGGTCGAGGCCACAGAGGCCGCGGCCTGACACGGAAGCTTGCACATTCATTCACGGTTCATCGTGACCGACCCTCTCATCTGAAGAGCGGCGCTCACGAATCAAAAATGGAGGATTCACAACAATGGCAGATCTGGATAACCTGGTAGAGGAAATCAGCGCCCTGACGCTGATCGAGGCGTCCGAGCTGGTGAAGATGCTCGAGGACAAGCTCGGTGTGAGCGCTGCAGCTCCCGTGGCTATGATGGGCGCGATGCCCGCTGCTGCTGCCGAGGCCGAGGAGGTCGAGGAGCAGACCGAGTTCAACGTGGTGCTGACGGATTTCGGACCCAAGAAGATCAACGTCATCAAGGTCGTTCGCCAACTCACCAACCTGGGCCTGAAAGAGGCCAAGGAGCTGGTCGAGGGCGCGCCCGCCAACATCCTGGAAGCCGTCGGTAAGGAAGTTGCCGATGACGCCAAGGCCAAGTTGGAAGAGGCCGGCGCCAAGGTCGACGTCAAGTAATACGACCGACGACACAACGCCTGAATATCGAAGCCCCCTGGGAAACCGGGGGGCTTTGTGCTATACTGGCGCTATGGAAAATCGAGAGCCTGAGTTAACCCAAGAACCTATCGTCGTCGACCAACTGCGAGCCGCTCTCAGCAGCTACTTCTTCACCGAAGACATCACCATCATGGACAACAAGGCCCGTCCGATGGTACGCTTTGGTGGTCGCCTCATCGAGGGTGACGAGCACGAGATCTTCGAGACCATCATCGAGCGGTTTGCCCGCTTCGGCTACACGCCGATCCTCACCCGCGAGGATGATCAATATGTGATCCAGGCCATCCCAGCGGTCGCCGACGGCAGGACCGGCAAAGCTTGGGTCAACGGCGTGCTCTTTGTGGCCACGATTCTGTCCGTCCTGCTACTCGGCGCCCTTCACGAAAACGTCGACATCTTCGCCCATCCGCTGGAGATTTGGCGCGGTTGGCCTTTCGCCGCCACGATTATGGGCATCCTGACAGCCCACGAGCTGGGCCACTACTTCGTCGGACGCGCCTACGGATCGCCCACCAGCCTTCCGTACTTCGTGCCCCTGCCGCTGAGCATCCTGGGCACGATGGGGGCCGTCATCGTCCAGCGCGGCCCCATGCGCAGCCGCAGAGCCCTCTTCGATATCGGCATCGCCGGGCCGCTGGCGGGCCTGGTCATCGCCGTCCCCCTGCTCTTCGTCGGCCTGTTCTTGTCACACACCGGGACGCCACAGGAGTTCATGGAGATCCCGGCGGGCCAGCCTGTCCCGGTGATGCAAGAGGGCAACTCACTGCTCTATATGGGGGCGAAGTACCTCGTATTCGGACGCATGCTGCCTGATAGGGAGACCGGTGAGGATGTCTGGCTCTCTCCCCCCAGCCCCGGCGGGTCGATCGCCTTTGCTGCGTGGGCGGGTCTGCTGGTCACGGCCCTCAATCTCTTTCCCATCGGGCAATTCGACGGCGGGCACATCGCCTATGCCATCTGGGGTCGCAAGGCATGGACGTTGGCCCGTGTCTTTATCGCCTTGATCTTCGCCTGGGGCCTGGTCCTTAGCTTCCTCGGCAATCAGGCGGGGATGACGTGGTTGGTCTGGGGCGGGCTCGGCATTCTGGTCGGCCCTCGCCATCCACCGCCTCTCAACGATGTCACACCGCTGGACCCGAAGCGTAAGCTCTTGGGCTGGGTGATGGTCGCCATCTTCATCCTGATCATCAGCCCACTACCGCTCATCCAGACTGTAATCCACTAGGGGCCGCACCGGACCTGTCGTGAGTGTGATCGGAATCGACGCCAGTCGTGCCGTCAGCCACGAGCCCACCGGCACCGAAGGCTACTCCTACCATCTGACCCGGGCCCTCATCCCTAGGCTGAGGGCCCGTTATGCTGTCCGACTCTACTTTCGGACAGTGCCTCCGGAAGCGCCGGTACTCAGTGATACCCGTGCGTGGTGGGAAGATGCGGAAGCGTGTGTCATGCCTTTTCCGCGGCTATGGACGCACGTGCGACTCTCGTGGGAGATGCTCCGCCGTCCGCCGGACCTCCTCTTTGTTCCGTCTCACGTCCTGCCCCTCGCGCGCCCAGAACGCACGCTGGTCACCGTCCACGACGTCGGCTACCGTCACTTCCCGGAAGCGCACCCTTCGCCCCAGCGACGCTACCTGGACCTGAGCACACGATGGAACGTACGCGTGGCAAGTCACGTGATCGCGGACTCCAACGCGACACGCGACGCGATCGCAGAAGCCTACGGCACCGATCCCAACAAGATCACGGTCATCTATCCGGGCTATGAAGCCGACCTGCAACCGGTCAGCGATCCGCGCCGACATGAGCAGGTCAGGCAGCGCTACGCGATTCCCAGCCCCTATCTGCTCTTCCTAGGCCGCATTCAGCCACGCAAGAACCTGATCCGCCTGGTTGAGGCCTTTGCGCGCATCGCCCCACAGCACGAGGACCTCACGTTAGTCCTGGCGGGGCCGCCCGGTTGGTTCCTGTCATCCATCACGTCGCGGGTGCAGGAGCTGGGCCTCGGTCAACGCGTGCGTTTTCTGGGTTATGTCGCATCCGGGGACAAGGCCACCCTCATTTCCGGGGCCCGCGTGTTCACCTATCCGTCCCTCTACGAGGGCTTCGGCTTTCCCGTGTTGGAAGCACAGGCCTGCGGCACGCCCTTACTCACCAGCGCGACATCTAGCCTACCGGAAGTCGCTGGGAAGGGGGGACTACAGGTCGACCCGGAGGACGTCGACGCAATCGCCGAGGGGTTGACTCGGTTGCTCAGCGATACGGAACTTCGGGCAACGCTCGTCGCACGAGGCCTCCAGAATCTGACACGTTTTTCCTGGGCCAGGGCCGCCCAACAAACGGCAGACATCATCGAGCAGCTACTGGCTGCATAACAGCGCTCAGGTGCGGGGCCGAGTTCTCCGCTCTAGCGTCGGCTCAGCTCTTCATAGATCTCTTGATAGGCCAGCACGCTCTCCACCGGCGTGTTCGCAGGGATGTGGTTTCCCACCGCCAGAAAATACCCGGGGCACCCCTTGCCGATCGCCATGCACCGCTCCACCTCGGCCCGGATCTCCTCACGCTTCCCCCGCAGCAGGATCCGCGTGTCCGCGTTCCCAATGAACACGTGCGACCTACCATAGTCGTCGGCGAGCTTCTGCATATCGGTCCACGGCTCCAGCACGAAACCATGCACGCCGCACGCTGCCAGATCGTCGATAAAGCGTGTGTAGTCGCCGTCGGAAGTGTAGATGATCTTCTTGCCCGTGTCGTGCAGCGGGGCAAAGAGCTTCCGGTAGTTGGCGAAGACGAACTCACGGTACCACTTGGGCGAGATGAAGGGACCCGAACTCCACACGATATCATCGTGGACCATCACCACAGGCACGTCGGCCCGACCCAGGGCATCGTAGTATTGCTGGATCCAGGAGGCATAGCGGTTGGCGACCTCGCCGAACCCCTTGGGATCAACACCGGCAGCCAGCAGCAGCATCTCCCAGCCGAAGATCGCGATCAGGCCCGAGACTAAGGTCACATAGACCCCCGTCATCGTGACCTGGTCCGGCGTCTCAGCGCGCTGCCGGCGATAGCTCTCCTCAAATCGGCGAACCAGCTCGGCCTCATCGCGGGGTCCATAGACTTCCCAGGGATCGAAGTCGAGTACCTCCTCGGGCGTGGCGAAGGGGCAGTGGATGGTATCTCGCCGGTCCACGCCGCCCGCGGCGTACTCAGCGTGACCCATATCCGTGGAACAAGCTGCCAACTCACCGTCGCCGATCAACGTCGACCAGCGGAAATCAAAGTCCCAGGCCTGCATCAGCGCCAGGGCCCCCCGCGTCTTGAGCTCGCTCGGGCTATCGGGGCGGATCTCCAAGCCCGTCACGGCTCTGATCACGTCCCAATGCTCGGTCACAGAATACTCCGTGTGCGGCACACGCGGCGGCATGTCAAGGTTGATCGCTGCCCATCCATCTTCAAATGACATCGCTCGTCCTCACCGGCCCAGGTGGCGCAGGTGCCCGAGCTCGACCGTCTCGGCACCACATTCGGTCACGGGATCAGCTGACGCCAGAGACCCCTCATCCGCGGCGATCTCGGGGAAGCTGTCGCGGACCTGATTATCCTCCAGCCAGATGCCGGTCGCCGTCGGCGCGACGAAGATACCTACCGATTCGCGATCCTCGCTGCCAACCACCACGTTCCGCGTGAGACTTAGATCATGAGCATCCCCGAGGATGGCGACCTGGCCGGCACCGTGAACCCGCGCGTTGTCCTCGATCACGCAATGCCGGACGCGGCACGTGTGCATCTCCACCGGACGTCGCGTCTCGCGAAAGAGCAGGCCCGGCCCCGCGTTGTTCCGCATACGGCATCCCTCGATCAAGTTGTGGCTATCGCGTGTGCCGACCGAGATACCGGGGCCGGCGTTGTTCACAAAGGTGCTGTTGCGCACCGAGATGTGATTGGCACGCACACAGAAGAAGAAGCCGGCAGCGTCGTTGCCGTCCGCGACGCAGTTCTCATAGCTGGATCCTGTGCTACCGGCACCCGGATGGAAACCGTTGCCCACATTGCCGGCGACACGACAATCGCGGATATGCACGTGGCTGCACATCTGGTAGCCCAATCCCTCACCGGCGAAGTCGGCCTCAACGATGTCGGAGATCGTCACATTGTGGCTCTTGATGAAGTAGACCGCCGCGCCACGGCAGGCCCCGATGCCGGCGGGCTGCTCGCCTCGACGCCCATCGAGCGTGAGCCCCTGCAGCGAGACGTTCTCGACACCCAAGCCGAAGACCAGGGGAAACGCCGTGACCAGGACGGGATGTTGGTCCGCGTGATAGTCCGAGTGGACGCCACGATCGAGGCCCACCCACGTGCCATCCACCCAGGTGATGCGTGCGAAGGTCTCAAAGAACCCGCCATGCCGGTCGTCGCGGATCGCGACCGTCATCCCCGGCGTCAGGCCATCCGTGAACATCAGCGGCACATCCAGCATGCCGTAGTTGTGGTAACCGGAGAGTGGGTAGATGCGTCCGGGCGCCTTGACCAGCACGGTATCGCGCCCCTGCCCCACCAGCTCCACATTCGAGCGCAGCTCGATACCGCGATCGAGCTCGACCTCCACGGCAGGCAGGACCACGCGTCCCCCCGCCTCACCCAATGCATCGATCGCCGCCTGAATGTCGCTCGTCGACCTGACCTCAGCGGCGCCTAGCCTAATCTCCTGCGTCATCTCTTCCCTCCCCCGTCCGGCCTTACCAACCCTTCACCACCTCGCGCCACCTCGCATCATCCTGCCAGGCACCCTCATGCTTGCGGAGCTCCTCGAGCATGTAGCGTTTGGTGGCCTCATTATCGCTCAGGCCTACGTCCTGAACGTAGCGGATGAGCTCCTGAATGTTGGCCAGACAACGCTTCCGGGCAATCCCTGCCAGACCCGCGATCTGCTCGTCCGTTGCACCGGAGGCCCTCAACTTGGCAGCACGCTCACGATAGGGGCTGATCCAAGCCTCGGGCACCTGCTCATCATTGACGATTTGGTCGATCGCATCCAGGCGACCACGGATGTGTCGCTCGAGATAGGCAGAGAGCCACCTGTTGATGAGATAGATGGAGAGGGTAACCAGCACCACAAACACCGCGAATGCCAAGATCAACGGCCACATGGTCGATCTCCTTAGAGTTCCCCTGTTGAGTTTGTCCTCACCTTAGGCCGAATCATACACCGGATGCGGCACATTGCCACGGCAGGTAGCCGGATTCACCGGGAGGGAGGCCCACGATCCACCGAGCGCGCAGACCGGCTGACCTCACCTGCTCAGCGAGACGCGAATTGCCGTCGGCAGCTCCCCACAGTACAATCAGGATGATCACGAAGACTTGCGAAAGGAGCCGTTCGATGACAGCATCCTCAGTCACGCCCCCCTTGGCGGGCATCATCCCGGCCATGGTCACGCCCTTTCACGCCGACGAGAGCCTCAACGTCGACGCTCTGCAGCTACTCACCCGTTTCCTCATCGATGGAGGCGTGCAAGGGCTCTTCCCAACCGGCAGCCAGGGCGAGTTCTACGCCTTGACCCCCGGCGAGCGTCAGCGCGTGTGGGACATCGTCGTCCAGGAGGCCGCGGGGCGCGTTCCCGTCTATGCGGGCACGGGTGGGATGTCCACCCGTGAGGTGATAGCACTTAACCGCCTTGCGGAGCGCGTAGGCGTCAGCGGTGTCTCCGTGATCACGCCCTTCTTCGTGACACCGTCGCAGGCGGAACTCCACGACCACTACGTGGCCATCGCCGACGCCACCGAGCTGCCCGTCATTCTCTACAATAACCCCGGGCGTACCGGCGGGGTCAGCCTGTCGGTGGACCTCGTAGCCCGCCTCTCCGAACACCCTAACATCATCGGCATCAAGGACTCCAGCGGCGACCTATCGCTCACGATGGCCTACATCGAGGCCACGCACCACGCCGGCGAACCAGGTGATGAGTTCGCCGTGCTCGTCGGTCGCGATACCTTGATCTTCGCGGGACTCATCCACGGGGCCAAGGGCTCCATCACCGCCACCGCTAACGTGGCCCCAGCTCTGGTGGTCGCCATCTACCAGGCGTTCCTGGACGGCAAGCCGGACGAGGCCCTGGTGGCCCAGCAGAAGCTGGCCCCTCTCCGCCACGCCTTTGGTCTGGGCACCTTCCCCGTGGTCGTCAAAGAGGCGCTGTCGATGGTGGGCATCCCCGCAGGTCCGGCGCGCGGCCCCGTTGGCTCCCTATCACCCGACCAACGAGAGCGCCTTCAGAACGTCGTGGCGGCCCTGCAGGCGCCGCAGGACGACGAGAGCGCCTGATCTCACCCGGATAGCAGCATCCGGGTTGCTGGGCAGCAACCCAGATGCGCTTGGTCACGGACAATCGAGTGCTTACAGCTCCAGAACCCAGCTGAGCCCCAGTTCGTGAAGCTTGGCCGGTGTCGGCCTACCCGCCGCATCCCAACCCACCATCTGGTAGTAGAGCGCCTTCGCCGCCTCAAACTGCTCCTGGGGCACGGCGATGCCGTCGGAGGCTCCGCCTTTGAGGGGCTGAGTGAGTTTGCGAGGTAGGGTGTCAGCCTCAGCCCCCACGCCCTGGCGAGCGTTGAAGGCGCGCAACAGGTTGAGACGTCGCTCACCGATCTTCATCATCTCCCAGAGGCTGATGTTCCAACCCGTGATGGCGCGCAGCGCCTCGACCCATTGATCGAGGCCAAAGAGCTGCCACGCAGGGCCGTAGACGAACTTGCACACGCATACGGCATCAAGGCAGCTGATGAGCTGCTGCGAGTAGACCGCATAGCGAACCATCTCCGGATTGAGTTCGGTAGACGGCTGAGGGTCGAGCAGGCCGAGCTCGGCCATGCTCTCGGGAAAGCGCA
This sequence comes from Anaerolineae bacterium, assembly GCA_040774145.1. Lineage (GTDB taxonomy): Bacteria > Chloroflexota > Anaerolineae > B4-G1 > SLSP01 > PWVB01. The sequence continues at coordinate 958 of JAXGUU010000063.1, read as the reverse complement.
TGTAGGAAGTGTCGTGTTCGGAAACCGTGTGATCAGCTCCTCCGGGATTCACGCCGTAGAGCAGCGCCATCGTGCGCTTGACCTGCGGCATGTGCGCGGGCAGCTCGCGCCCCTTCACCGCGACCACCAAGTCCTGCCCCACGCCCAGGCGCTCCGCAGCCACCGTGGAGCCCTCACCGAGCACCTCGCCAAAGCCCTCTCGCTTGCCGATCATCTCCACCAACTTGACCAATGCATCGGCATCGCCGTAGCGCAGCGTGATACCGCCTGTCTGCTCCTCGGTGAGCAGACCTTGCTCAAAGCAGTCCATCGCCCAGGCAATCGTCCCCCCACAGGCAATGGTATCCATCCCGTACATGTTGCATAGCTGATTCGCGCGCGCCACGGCCTTAAGGTCGGAGACGCCGCAATAGGAACCCAGGGCAGCGATGGACTCATATTCCGGCCCACCGTAGCGTGGGTCAACCTTGAAGGGGCCGTCGGCCACCTCCACCACCCGCTTGCAGCGCACGGCACAGGCATAGCAGGAGTCATCGCTCTTCAGAATCGTCTCACGCATGCGCTCGCCACTGATCGCCTCAGCGCCATCGAAAGTACCACTATCCCAGTTGTAGGTCGGCAGCCCGCCGGCTAGGGACTGCGACAGCACCAGGGCCGCTGTGCCCAAACGCTTGAACCCCGCGACACCCGAGTCATCCACATGCTGTGCGCCCCACTTTGCCAGGGCCTGCAGGGCCGTCGGATCGGCGAGTTCGGGCCGCTTCCGTCCCCGAACGACCACCGCCTTCAGGTTCTTGGACGCCATCACCGTGCCCATACCACCGCGCCCGTTGACGCGGTTGGCGTTGTTCACCAACGCCCCATAGCGCACGCCCTTCTCCGCCGCAGGACCACACTGCAGGATGTGCACCCGGCTATCGCCCAACTCCTCGCGCACGAGGTCCTCCACCTCCGCGGT
>JAXGUU010000062.1:0-14602 GCA_040774145.1 Anaerolineae bacterium | reverse complement strand
GCGATGATGGTCCAGGCGCCCAGGGGGGCCCGCACAATGTGACGTAGTTGATCTTCCGCAACTGGCACCTCGCGCGGATGGGGGCGCCCTTCGGGCAGTTGTTGCTGGAGGATCAGACGCCCACTGGCCGTAGAGCAGATCGGCCTTGCGCGGAGCGTGGTGCTGGTTGAGATACTCCCAGGCGTGTCGAAAGACCAGCGTGGGGAACAGGGCCTCCCGGTAGCGGTAGTCCCGGAAACCTCCGGGCTTGCGAAGCAGGCTGGGCACCACATGGCGGTAGTTGATCTGGTGTCGGCGCTCGCCGATCAGGCGCGGTACTTCGAGGACGCACCGGGACTGGTAGTAGACTTCCAGGTGCCACTCGTGGATATGCACATTGACATACTGCCCGATCAGGCTGGTGGGCACGGAGTAGGCGTTATTGCGGACGCGGATCAAGCTGGTGCGAGCGACGCGCACGCGCTGGTGCGTGTGCGTTACCAGCTGCGCTGTGGGTAGCGGGCGCATCACCGCCAGTTCCTCAGCCAGACGTGTCAGGCGCGCTTGGTTACGGCGCGCGAAGACGCCCTGGACAAAGGACTCATAGTCAGCCAGACCGGCAAAATCCCGGCTACCACGGAGCAACAGGTGCTGCTCCAGGGCGCGTTTCAGACCACCGTTGCTCCCTTCGACGTCGCCGTTCTCCTGCGGGGAGCGCACGTGCGTGGTCCGTGGCGCGATCCCGTAATGGCTGAGCAGCTGCAGGTAGCCCTCGGTGTACGCGCGGCTTGCAGTTCCCGCCTCCGCTTCGGCGCCGGGGCGGAAGGTCGCCGCACTGCTGTTGTCCGTCTGGTGGTACTGGGGCACGGCACCCAGCTGCTGGAGCGTGCCCCGTACGCCGAGCCGGATGGCGTTCAGCGACTCCGACTGCGCCACCCGGCCCCACTCCCAGTTCGAGTAAGGTAGCACTGAGTGGATCAGCAAGTGGGCCAAGCGTTCCCCCTGGATGGTAACGCCCAGTTCCGTCAGCCACACCCCATCTGTCTGCAGCACTTCGCCCGGGCGATGCACCTGCTCCAGCACAGCACCCCGCTCCTGGTGCAGGGCGCGCCACCGGGCGACCCGCCGTTGCAGCGTGCGTAACTGTCCCGCCTGATACCTGCCGGGGTGCTGCTCGCACAGCCACGCGAAGAGAGCCTTTGCCTCCAGACTGGGCGCGTCCTGGAGCATGGCTTCGAGTGCGGGCCAGTCCTCGGCAAAGGCGTCTGTCCGGGTCCGATACTGCCGCGGCGTCACACGCTCGCTGGGCAGCTGACCCAACTGCTCGTATTTGGCCACCGTCTTGCGGCTGCGCAAGTTGGCCCTGGCCGCAGCCTGGTCTTGAGTCCGTCCTTTTTGTCGTTCGCGCATGATGATCCTCACTTGGGCGTCGGTTGCTGTCATCTCTGGGCCTCCTGCCGCCCAGTCTACCCTGACAGCACCGAACTCCGAGTGGGCGTTTCTAGTTGTCATCAATGGGTAATTCTAGGACTTTGTTGTCATTGAACAATAAAGGCACGTTCACCCGCTACATCGTGATGAGCCCGTCGCTGTGGTATGGCTATGAGTATGAGGGTCAGCGGGTGATCTTTGACTATGAGACGGCGTATGCCGCTGAGAGCGACAAGCTGCCTGTAGAGCTCTTCCTGTCTGTCGGCGAGTTCGAGCCCGAGCAATTCGCGATGGTCTCCAATGTGATCGAGTTCCACCAGGTTCTGGTGAGCAGAGACTACAGCCGGCTGGAACTGCAGCTGGTGATCATTGAGGGGCTCGGGCATGCCGGCAGCTATCCCGGAGCCGTCACCAGAGGTCTGGTGGAGGTCAACCGGTAGGGCGCTCGACGCGGACAAGTCCGAGCTGTGAGCCTGTGATGCAACGATGGCCCTCAGCTACAATGGATGAGGGCCATCCGTTGTGCTCGTGGGCTTCGAGGCCGGCTCCGCGTCCGACGCCCCGTGGACGGCGCCCTCGCGGACGAGGGGGCTGGAAGCTTGCTGTTGATATGGGGGAGCCTCCGCGGACCGAAGTGGCTGTCTCAGATGCGGCCGCCCTGGTCATCCGACTGGCATACCCGGCGACTGCCCTGTACAATGGGGCAAAAGGGAGGTGCCGGTGGTCGCTGAGCCAGGGCCGCTGTTACGGGTCTCTTTGCTGGGCTCTTTCGAGGTGCTGCGTGCGGGCCGGCTCCTTCAGGCTGACGCGTGGCGCAGCCGGCAGAACCGCACCATCCTGAAGGTGCTCCTGACGCACCGGAACAGCGTCGTCTCTGTCGATCAGATCATCGAGATCCTGTGGCCTGTCAGTGACCCCGAGCGCGCCCGCCGGTACGTCCACGTGCGCATCAGCCAACTACGGCACGTGTTGTGCCCCGAGGATCCTGCCGCCTGCATCGTGACGGTCGAGGACGGCTATGTCTGGAATCCCGAAGCCGACTGCTGGGTAGACGTTGACGCTTTCGAGGCGCAGGCGCAGTTGGGACACGACCATCTCGAGCGTTGCGAGCTGCCCGAAGCCATTTGCGCCTATGAGGCCGGCCGAACCCTCTATCGGGGTGATCTGCTCGCGGATACGCCCTACGCCGATTGGGCGCTTGCGGAGCGTGAGCGCTTACGCGATCGATACCTCACAGCCATGACCGAGCTAGCCGAAGCCTATGCTCAGATGGGCCGCTATCGACGTGCACTGGCACTCTGCCACGAGGGCTTGACGCTCGATCCCTCACGTGAGGCGCTCTTCGTGCGCCTGATGCTGTATCATTACTACTCCGGTGAGCGCACACAGGCCATGGAGACCTATGATCGCTGCTGCTACGTGCTGGAGCAGGAATTGGACGTCGCACCGCTTCCCGAGACGCAGGCGTTGGCGGCGCAGATCCGTAGTGGAACCTTGTGGCAGCAGACAGACGCGCCGCGCTATCCGCCGCCCGCGTACGAGGGGCGTCTCTTTGAGGTACCCTACAGCCTGGGGAACGTGCCTCTGGTCGGGCGCGAACGCGAGTATGCCTGGCTGGTTGAGCAGTGGCGGGCGGGCGATGGTAGAGCGGTGTTGGTCGAGGGCGAGGCGGGGGTGGGGAAGTCGCGCCTGGTTGAGGAGTTGGTCGGATATGCTGCAAGCCAGGGCGCCGCTGTCCTGATCGGGCGCTGTCGCTCCGGAGACACCCTGGCCTATGGCCCTCTTGTCGCCGCGGTACGCTCCTATGGGGGACTGTGCGACGCGACGGCACTCCCACTCACGACGTGGGCAGCTGTCGCCCCCCTCTTCCCTGAGCTCAGTCGCAGGTTCCCGGAACTCCCTCAGCTACCCTCGCTTTCGCCTCGTGAGGAGCAGGTACGCCTGGAAGATGCCCTGGTGCAGCTGTTCATGGCGTCAGTGCCGGCCCGCAGCGTTCTCTTCCTGGATGATGTCCATCGGGCCGACCCGCCAACGCTCTCCCTGATCTCTCGGCTCGCTCAGGGCATGACCGTCGTGCTGACGGCCCGCAGCGAGGAGTTGCCGCCGGACCATCCATTGCACGCAGCAGTCCGGGAGCTCCGCCGTGGCGGCAGGTTCGCCGTGCTGGCGTTGGAGCCGCTTGCGGCTCCGGCTGTGGCGGAGCTGCTCCATCAGCTTGCGAGCGGCACACAACCGGACCTGGCGCGCGAGCTTGTAACACAGGCTGGGGGCAACCCGCTCTTCCTGCTCTCGTCCGTGCAGTGGATGTTTGAGCAAGGGGAGCTCTATGTCGATGTCACAGGCCGGTGGGTCCGGACGCGCTCCGCAGCGGAAGCTCTGCCGCCCACGGTGCGTGCCGTGATCGAGGAGCGTCTGCGACGACTGGCGCGGACACCCCGTCACCTGTTTGACCTCATCGCAGTGATCAACCAGGACTTCGACTTTGCCCTACTCCAGAGAGCCTCGCACCTGGGAGAGGGCCTGGTGCTTGATGCGCTCGATGTCCTGCTGGATTCGAGGTTGGTGGCGGAGACGCGAGCCATTGGGCGCGCCGAATATGCACCGGCGCACGACTGCTATCTCGAGGTGGCCTATGACACCTTGCCGAAGGCGCGCCGGCGCCAGTACCACCGCCGTGTTGCCGATGCGATGGTTGCTGAAGCCGGCGATCCGGATGCTGTGGCGGCCACGGTGGCGCTGCACTATGAGCGCGCCGCGGATGCGACGCATGCCTTCACATGGTTGGTACGGGCCGGTGATGTCGCCCTGCAACGCTATGCCCATACAGAAGCGCACGCCCTCTACCAGCGAGCCATCGCTGTTGAGGGTGGCGAGGTCGCTCCGGTGCACGAGCGTCTTGGCGACATCGCGTACACCACCGCGCAATACGCTGACGGTGTGGTGCACTATTCCCGGGCGCTGGGGCGCTGGGAGGCGTTAGGAGAGCTCGAAGACCAGATCCGCACGCGGTTCCGCCTGGCCGAGTGCCATAGGGAACTCAGTCAGTTCGGTGCGGCGGCGGATCATGCCCGAGCGGGGCTGGCATTGTCGGAGTCCGCAGGCGATCGGGCTGACCTGGTCGCACAGGGGACCATCATCCTCTCCAACGCACTTCGTTCCGGACAACTCGCCCCCACGGCGATCATTCGGGCACATCTGGAGAGGGCCGGCGCGTTGGCTCGGCAAGCCGAGGCGTGGCAGGCCCTCGCCGAGGCGACATTCTGGCTAGGTGTCGTTACGGTGAACAGCGGTGATCCAGCCGGCGCCCTGGCCCATGATCGCGAGGCCCTGGCGCGCTTCCGGCAGACCGACAAGGCGGGATGGCAGTCGATGACGTTGAACAACCTGGCGTATCATGCGCTGCTTGCGGGCAGGCCCGATGAGGCCCTCTCTGCGGCTCAGGAGGGGCTGGCACAGGCAAGGAGCATAGGGGCGCGCAACAGCCAGGGCTGGCTTCTGAGCACGCTGGGTGAGATACAGCTCTATCTGGGCGAGCTCGACGCTGCCCGGACGACGCTGGAGGAGGGGCTGGCGCTTGTGTCCACCTGGGGGCCTGTCCGTTTGCGTCCGGGATTCCAGCACGACCTTGCCCGCGTCGCCATAGCGCAGGGCGCCTGGCCACGCGCTCAGGCGCTGCTCACTGAGGCCATCGCAGCGGCCCTGGAAAGCGCGCCCCAGTTTGTCCCCCGCCTCCGCGTCGCGCTGGCGGAAGCTCATCTTGGTCTGGGGGAGGTAACCTCGGCCCGTGACCAGGCCCAGCAAGCACAAGGCGCGGCGTGCGAGAAGCAGCAGCGGAGCGTCGAAGGATGCGCCTGGCGGGTGATCGCGCGATCCGGCGTCGCGTCAGAGGACTTCGGCGACGCCGAGGCGGCTTTCGCACGGAGCCTGGCGCTTCTGGAGGTCGTGGGTGATGATCTGGAGGTAGCGCGGACCCGCGTCGCCTGGGGTTGGGAGCTTAAGAAGCGCGACGATCCCCGTGCCCATGATCTGCTAAGCCTGGCCCGTGAGACCTTCGTGTCATGCCAGGCGCATTTGGACCTGCGTCAGTTGGACACCGGACCGCCCGGCAGCACCTCATTGTAATCAGGTTGTAAGGTCGATTTGGTAAGCTACCGGTAATCACCGGTAGCTTTCTGTTTGGAGGGACCGTGCAGCGACTTGGCGCCCGTCACACTGCGCCCTTTATCGTCCGGATCTGGACTGAGTACCTGACCCCCGAATACCCCCTATGGCGTGGTGAGATCGAAAACGTCCGAACGCAGGAGGTGGTGCGGTTTCGGGAGCTCGGTCAGATAGAGGCGTACGTGCAACGCTGCGTCCTGGAGCAGATCTTATCCAGTAACAAGGAGGAGACGACATGAGACGCAAGACGCTATGGAGACTGACGGCGCAGGGGAGGATCACCCGTGGCCTGTTGCGACTGGTCCTTATCGCTGCCTGCCTGGGGGGCTTCCTTGTCGCACCTGTTCCCGCGGCACGCGCCGCCTGGGTGAGCGGCTTTGACGACGTCATTGCCGATGATGGTGTCTGCACGCTGCGCGAGGCGATCAAGGCGGCCAACACCAACACGGCATCCGGATCCGTGATCGGGGAATGCCTTGCCGGCGCGCCAGGCTATGACCTGGTCACGCTGGGAACAGGAACCTACACATTGAGCATCGCCGGAACGGGCACAAACGACATCAACAGCGGTGACCTCGACGTCACGGAGCAATTGCACATCCGCGGCGTTGGGGCCGAGCGGACCATCATCGATGCTGACTGGATCGACCGTGTGTTGGAAGTCCATCCTGGTGTCAGCCTTATCCTCGAAGACCTGACCGTCACCGGAGGGCTCGCCCCCAATGGTGGTGACTCCGAGGGGTACGGTGCGGGCTTCGGACAACCTGGGGGCGGCGTCTACAACCACGGCGGCACGCTGACCCTGCGCCGTTGCGTCGTTCGCCACAACGCCGCCGGTAACGGCGGGATTGGCACCAGTACCTCTGACGATGGCGGTGCGGGCGGCCATGGGGGTGGGATTGCGAGTGAGGGCGGCACACTCATGCTCGAGGATACTACGGTTGCCTATAACCACGCCGGTAGCGGGGGCAATGGCGGCAGCTACAGCGGCGACGGCGGTGCCGGAGGCTATGGGGGCGGCATCTACATAACCGGCGGCGCGACGCTCGTCCGTAGTGTGGTCCACGGCAATAGGGGCGGCATGGGTGGAAACAACGGCTCTTCCGGTGGCGCTGCCGGTCACGGTGGATTTGGAGGCGGCATCTATACCGCGGGGACACTGGGCATCGTGAATACGACGGTCAGCGGCAATGCGGCGGGCGACGGATATGCGGGGGTGGAGCGGTACGGCGGGATGGGCGGCGGGATCGCCAATGGTGGTGGTACATTGACGCTCCAGCAATCAAGCGTTGTCGGCAATGTGACCGGGGATGGCTACACCGCAGGCAACGGCGGGGGGCTCTACGGCACATCATCCAGTGTGAACAATGCTCAGAACACGATCATCGCCAACAATGGCCTTGGTCTTTACGTGGGCGCCTCTCCACAGGGGCCGGATTGCCTCATCTATCTCAGTTCCCTCACCTCTCAGGGCTATAATCTCATTGAGAATACGGCGGATTGCACCATCGCAGGGGATGTGGCCGCGAATATCTATGGCGCCGATCCGGCTCTGCTATCGCTGGCGAACAATGGGGGGGCCACCCTGACGCACGCCCTTCAGGCTGCCAGCCCGGCAAAGGATCACATTCCGAGCGGTGTTAACGGCTGCGGGTCTCCCTTCATCACCGATCAGCGTGGTCGGTCGCGGCCTTCGGGCGGGGCGTGCGACATCGGTGCGGTCGAGATGCAGGCTACCGAGGCTGTGGCGGAGGTTTCAGCGCTTCTCGTGGGGGAGACCTATCTCCTGGCAGGTACCTACGCAGCGCTGACATTGGTCTCCGGTGATCCCCTGACCGTCACGGTCAATCGCCAGAACGACACCCCTGACGCCGTTGACGACTTCCGCACACTTCCCGCGCACTGGAACATCACCGCTGCAGGTGACAGCTATGCTGTCGATCTGGGGCTCTGCTACACAGATGACGAAGCCATGGGTCTGGAAGAGACGGCCCTCGACATCTACCGTTGGGACGCGTACGAGGCTGTGTGGGTCGATCAGGATGGCACACTCGACACGTTGAACAACTGCATCACCGCCACGGGCGTGACATCGTTCAGTACCTGGATGGTAGCGGCGCCCAGGCTGCCGATCTACGTCGATGCCGACGCCACCGCCGGCGCCAACACAGGTATCTCCTGGGCCGATGCGTTCACCGACCTTCAGGACGCACTCGGTGCCGCGGAGGAGGGCGATGAGATCTGGGTCGCGGAAGGAACCTACAAGCCGACGGCCGACTCAGATCGCACTGTGTCCTTCGCGATGGTATCCGGCGTCGAGATCTACGGCGGGTTTGCCGGCACCGAGACCGACCGCAGCGGGCGCGACTGGGCAGCCCACGTGACCACACTGAGCGGGGATATCGGTACGGTGGGTGAGAGCGGCGACAACAGCTACCACGTCGTGGTTGCCGGCGGCGTCACAGGGGCGGTGCTGGATGGCTTCGCCATTACCCTGGGGCGGGCTGACGTCCAGTCGGGCACCGACAACAACGGTCGTGGTGGGGGCATCCTCGTGACCGGCGGCGCGCCCACGATCCGCAACTGCGTCATCGTCAACAACGGCGCCAGCTACTTTGGCGGCGGGTTAGCGGTACAGGGAGGCAGTACGGCCATTGTGGCTGAGACGACCTTCCTTAACAACGCGGTGACCTACTATGGTGGGGGGATGGCCAGCGTGGGGAGCACCCCGACGATCGCCAATGCCCGCTTCCTTGGTAACCGAACGGGCGGTTCGGGCTCAGGCGGCGGCGCTGTGAGCGCCCAGAGCAGCACACCCCGCTACGTCAACGTCATCTTCAGCGGCAACACAGCCGGCAATGAAGGGGGCGGTTTCTACAACTGGGACTCCAGCGCGCAGTTCGTCAACGTGACGTTCAGCCGTAACCATGCCTCCCTTCGAGGAGGCGCAATGAGCAACTTGCCGTCGCCTCCCTCTGTGGTCAACGGCATCTTCTGGGATAACTCGGCTGCCAGTGCCCCGGAGATCTACCCCACAGGGTATGCGAGCGCCGTGACCTACAGTATCGTGGAAGGCGGGTATACGGGGACCGGCAACCTCACTGCGGATCCGGCCTTTGTCGATGCCGATGGCGCTGATGGTGTCGCGGGGACGCCGGACGACGACCTGCGGGTTAGTGCCGGCTCGCCGGCGATCGACGCCGGAAACAACGGCGCTGTTCCGGTCGATGTCGCCGATCTGGACGGCGACGGCGACACCGGTGAGGTCACGCCCCTCGATCTTGGGCGCGATCCCCGGTTCGTTGATGAGCTGGAGCCCGATACCGGCGCGGGCACGCCTCCCCTTGTCGATAGGGGCGCCTACGAGAAGCAGCGCACCTGCTGGGTGCGGCTCAATGACAGCACGACCGACTACAGGACGGTACAGGCTGCCGTAGATGCCGGCACCAACCCAGGCGACGTTGTCAAGGTGGCTGGGATGTGTGGCGGCGTTTCGGAACGCGATGGCCTGATGCAGACGCTTATGATCACCAAGACGCTGACCGTCCAGGGCGGATACACCCCTACCTTCGACGGAGCGCCGGATCCTGTGGCGAACCCGACCACACTAACCGCAGCAGGCAAGGGGCGCGTCATCGTGATCAGCGGCGGCGTCAACCCCGTGATCAGGGGACTGCGCATTACGGGCGGTGACGCGGCTGGACAGGGCGGTGCCGGGCCCGATGACGCCGGCGGCGGGATCTTTGTGGAGGGTGGCGCGCCGGAAATCCGCGACTGCCGGATCTTCGGCAACACCGCGCCCGTCGGGGGTGGCCTGTTGTTGGGCGCTACCGCTGGGGCACTGATCGACAATGAGATCTTCGAGAACGTCGCAGAGGAAGGGGCGGGCTTTGCCACCGGCATGGCCGAGCCGACGCTGACCGGAAACCGAATCCATCACAACGTGGCTTCAGGTGAGGGCGGTGGGATCAGCTACTACCTGAGCGGTGGCACGGCCTCAGGCAACGTCATTGAGGAGAACCGCGCCGAAACCGGCGGCGGCATCTACGCGTACGACAGCACTCCCTTGATCACGGGTAATGACATTCTGAGCAATACATCCGGTAGCAACGGCGGTGGCGGCGTCTACGCGGGCGACAGCGCCCTCACGTTATCCGGTAACCTGATCCGCGGCAATGTCGCTGACGACGGCAGCAATGGCTCGGGCGGCGGCATCAAGCTCGAGGGCGAGGGGACAGATAATGCGGTGGTGAGCGACAATGAGATAGCTGCGAATGAGAGCCATTGGGTCGGCGCCGGCGTCTTCATCGACGGCACCGCTGTGACAGTGACCAATAACTGGATCCACGATAACAATGGCAACGAGGGGCCTGGCGTCACAGTCGAGTATGGCCACCCCACCGTCACCGGTAACACGATCGAGCGCAACACGGCACGCTGGCGTGCGGGAGCGGTGCTCTACCAGAAGGGCGCCGGCGGCACACTCTCGGCCAATATCATCCGTGACAACGAAGCCACATGGGATGTGGGCGGTATACTCATTCGGGAGAGCTCGCCCAGTCTGATCAACAATGTGATCCTCGCCAATGAGGTGACGTCCGGCGGTCGGGGTGGCATCCTGGTGGAGTCGTCCATGGTGATGCTCCTTCATAACACAATCGCCGGCAACGCCGGTGGGGACGGGTTCGGGCTCTATGTCACGTCATCCGGCAGTGCGGTGACGCTCACGAACACCATCGTCGCCGGCCAGACAACCGGCATCGGGGTGGAGAGCGACAGCACGGTGGTGGTGGGCGGCGTCCTCTGGTTCGGCAACGATGACAACACGGACGGGAGCGGGACGATCACAATCCTCAGTGAGCATGCCGGCGACCCGGATTTTGAGGGCGATGGCTACCATCTGATGGAGGGATCGGCAGCCATCGACGCGGGCGTGGTGACCCATCTCGCGACCGACATCGACGGCGACCCCCGCCCCCTCGGCGCCGGTTTCGATATCGGTGCTGACGAGTTCGGTGTGGCATCGGACACCATGATCTATCTACCGCTGGTGATTCGATCGGCGCCCTAATGCGGCGGGCTCTCCAGGGCACATAAGGCTAGGGCGCCCAACTGGGCGCCCTAGCGCTTTGACTTCTGAACAGTGACCCATCTCAACTCTCAAGCTGTGGATGGTGAGGTGGGCTTCGAGTGTCCCTGGCTAGCGCACGAGGTGGCTGCTCTGCCCTGCCAGCAGGCGCTCGACATCCTCGCGGTCGATCAGCGGCAGGTTCTGCGGCACGGTGAACTTGAGCGCCGACATCGCATTGCCGTAAGCCAGGCCCGTCTGCAGGTCGGCATGGATGAGCCCGTAGAGTAGGCCCGCCGCGAAGGCGTCGCCGGCGCCCAGCCGGTTGACCGACTCCAGTTTGAACGACGGATAGGTGGTTGTCGTGTTGCCGTCGTAGGCGATGCTCCCCCAACCGCCGCAGGTCATCGCCACGGCGTCGGGCTGATAGGCCTCGAAGATGCGGGCCACCGCCGCCTCGCGGTCGGAGACGGCCCATTGGGAGACGGCCCGCCGGGAGACGGCCCACCGGGCCGTCTCTACGGGGGCGGCTAGGAGGAGGGCGGCGTCGGCCTCGGTGGTGATGATGAGGGAGACGTCAGGCAGGATCTCGTGCCAGGCAGCGCGTGCTTCGTCGGGCGACCACAGGCCGGCGCGGAAGTTGAGGTCGAAGGAGGTCTTGACGCCCAGCGCGCGAGCGCGCCGGATGATCTCGGGCGTGCTCGCGCGGCAGGTGGCGCTCAGCGCGGGGGTGATCCCCGTCATGTGCAGCCACTCGGCGCCTCCGATGTAGTCCCAGTCGAGCTCGTCGGCGGTCATGGCCGTGGCGGCGCTGCCCTCCCGGTCGTAGATCGTCTTCGTCGGACGCGGCTGGGCGCCGAACTCGACAAAGAAGGTGCCGACGCGCCCCTCTTCACACCAGACCACCGCCGACGTATCGACGCCGTAGCGGCGCGTGCCGTTGACGACCCAGCGACCCAGCGCGGTGCGGGGCAGCTTGCCGATCCAGCCGGCGTGCACCCCCAGCCGCTCCAGCCCCACGGCGACGTTGGCCTCCGCGCCGCCGATGAGCGCCCGGAAGCTCTCGCTGTGCTCCATGAGCTCGTGGCCCGGCGGCGCGAGCATGATCATCGTCTCGCCAAGACAGACGACGCGCGGCGAGTGTGTGGCGGGTTGTCGCCGATTTGGGTTCATGGACGTGACCGGTAACGAGTAACTAGTGACGAGTAACGATTGACGATTGATCGGACGCTGCCGGCGTCAGTCCTAACTGACAACCGGCAACTGATAACTGCTTCTACAGCAGGCCGATTGCCTTGAATGCTGCGAGCATCTGGGCGGCTTTGCCGTCCTCGACGGGCAGGATCGGGCGCTTCGGGACGCCGACATCGACGCCGCGGGCGTGCAGGCCCACGTAGCAGGCGGCGTTGGTCGACGAAGGGATGTGCATCAGCTTACGCGCCTTAAGGACCTTCAGCTGCAAGGGCGCGGCCCTCTCGTAGTCGCCGGCTACATAGGCGTCCCAGAGCTCGACCATGATCTCGGGGAAGACGTTGGCGAGGCCCGAGACACAGCCCTTGGCACCCGCCATAAAGGCCGGGAGCGCGATGCCCTCGGTGCCGACGATGAAGCGGAAGTCGGGGTAGTCCTCCGCCATCTCCAGCACGAAGTGGGCGAACTCGATGTAGCCGAAGCCGCTGTCCTTGATGCCCCGGACGCCCACGTCCGCCAGATGGCGCAGGAAGCCGGGCGCGATATCGACCCCCGATGCCTTGGGGTTGTTGTAGACGTAGACCGGGAGGTCAACCGCCGCCACCAGCGTTCGGAAGAACTCGATCACGGTGCGTTCGTCGTGGCGGTGATAGAAGGGGGAGACGGCTGCGACGTAGTCGGCGCCGACCGCCTCGGCGTGTTGCGCCAGCTCCACCGACTGGGCGGTCGAGGTCGTGCCGACGTGGGCCACGATCGTGAGCCGGCCCGCCGCCTGGTCAACGACGATCTCGTGGACGCGCTTGCGCTCGTCGAGGGTCATGATGGGGCCGGAGCCGTAGGTCCCACAGATGAAGAGGCCGTGTGAGCCGCCCGCGAGCTGGAAGTCGACGAGGGCGCGGAGGCCTGCTTCGTAGACGTCACCCTCCGGCGTGAAAGGTGTCGTCAGGGGAGGGATGATGCCGCTAAGTTCTCGGGTCATAGTATCTCCTTGTCTGTGAAGGGAAATGCCGGCTCGAAGCCTAAGAGAGCCCGAGCGGCGTTGATGCTCACGAGCGATTCGGTACCCTGGACCGGCGCACGCCAGTCGGTGACCTCGGGGAACCACACCTCGGCCAGCTCGCGCGAAGGGATGCCCACGAAGTTGTGAGCGTTGGAGACATAGAGGGCGTGGCTACCCTCCAGGTCGGCCAAGAGGCCCAGCTCGGCAGCTCGCGCCGCATCCCGGACATCGAGGCTCGTCCACATATTGCTGCGACCGAACATCACATCGGTGTCCTCGAGGTCCCAGTCGGGACCCAGCTCCCACTCTCGCGCAGCGGCGCGGGCCTCAAACTGGGAGATGATCCTCTCCACGCGCCGGCTGCGCTCGGGCTCGGGCAGCGCCATCACCGCGGCCGTCTGCTCACCGCTTTCGATGATGAACTCCAGCAGCAGCGAGCCATTCTCAGCCTGTGTGTCGTAGACCGCGGGATAGCGCAGGAAGACGCTGGCGAGACCCTCCCGGCGCCAGAAGTAGGCGCCAATATCCTCAATGGCCCGCTTTGAGAAGGAGTAGGGGTCGGTCGTGTAAGTCGGGTGCGCCTCGTCGATGGGGAAGTAGCGCAACTGACCCTCGGGGAAGGCGATGCCGTAGTTGTACCCAAGGGCGTTGATCGAGCCGGCGCAGACCACACGCCGGATGCCGGCGTCGGCTGCCGCCCGGAGGACGTTGAAGGTGCCGCCGACATTGACGTGAAAGATGGTGTGTTCCGGCCCCAGGTCGGGATCCGGAATGGCGGCGAGGTGGATAACGGCGTCGATGCCTGCCATCATCGGACCCAGCGATGCGAAGTCCGTGATATCGCCCTCTAGGCACTCGGCGCCGTTGATGGGCCGGTCGACCTTGAGATCAAGCACGCGCACGGCGTGCCCACGATCGACCAGCCACTCGACGGTCGGACGTCCGACGCCGCCCATGCCACCGGTGACTAGGATATGCATTATGGTCTCCTGCTGGCGTCAAGACAATATGGAAAGGGGAGAGGTGTTGCCGGTCTCTCCCCGGTTGCCGATTCCGCTATCCCTGAAAGGGGAAGGCGGGCTCGAATCCGATGAGCGCGCGTGCGGCGTCGATGCTGACGAGGGTCTCGGTGCCCTCTGCAGAGGCACGCCATTCGGTCACCTCGGGGAACCACACCCGTGCGAGGTCGCGCGATGGGAGGCCCACGCAGTTGTGCGCGTCGGTGATGTAGAGCGCGTGGCTGCCTTCATAGTCGGCCAACAGCCCTTTCTCCGCAGCCTGGGCTGCATCGCGGACATCGAGACCGGTCCAGAAGTTACTGCGCCCGAACATCAGGTAGGCGTCCTCGAAGGTCCAGTCGAAGCCCTCCTCCCACTCCCGCGCGGCGGCGCGTCGTTCGAAATCGGCGATGACCTCCTGAACCCGGCGGCTGCGCTGGGGTTCGGGGAGCGCCATGACCGCGGCGGTTTCTCGCCGGCAACCCTCTATGAAGCCCATCAGCATCGAGGGCTCCGGTGTCTGGGTGTCGTAGACGGCGGGGAAGCGCAGGAAGGCGCTGGTGATGCCCTTGGTGAAGGAGTAGGGGTCGGTGGTGTAGGTCGGGTGCGCCTCGTCGATCGGGAAGTAGCTCAGCTGGCCTTCGGGGAACTTGATGCCGAAGTTGTACCCGAGGGCGTTGATCGAACTGGCGCAGACCACGCGCCGGATGCCGGCATCGGCGGCAGCACGGAAGATGTTGAAGGTGCCGCCGGCATTCACGGCGAAGATCGCGT
>JAXGUU010000061.1:0-14628 GCA_040774145.1 Anaerolineae bacterium | reverse complement strand
CGTCGAGGTCTTTCCCTGGACCTCGGAGGCGCCGCTCAAGGCCTTGCGCGCCGGCTATCCTGAGGGCGTCATCGATGGCTACATCTTCTACCTTAACCCCCTGCAGCGCTTTGCCGCCAATGAACTCTGGGACCTGTTGATCGAGCGGAACGAGCCCATCGTCGCGATGCGCACCGTCTCCGGCGGTCCGGTCCACCGGCTGCGCGATGTGCCCGGCGCCGCCTGGAAGGACTATCTGCAGAAGCGCGCCGTCGAGGTCGCACCCATCTTCGAGCGCTCGGGGATCGAGAGCTGGACCGAGTTCTGCGTCCGCTTCGCTCACAGTTTCCCCCAGGTACGGGCGACCGTCGGCTCAACAAGCCGCATCAGCCACCTTCAGGAGTTCCTCGATGCAGCACGAGCCATCGCACCGCTACCTGAGGGCATTCGCGATGAACTCGCGGCCCTGCACACCCGCTGGTCGGATGAGCTCGACGTCCACGCAGAGCCATGGACGATGTGAGCGGGCGAGGTACACATTGTAAGGCCGCGCGTTCGTGGTAGAGTTAGCTCTGGTGAGCTATGCCCTACTTAATTGACGGACACAACGTCATCGCGGCGCTTCTGGACATCGACCTGGAAGACCCCGATGATGAAGCCAAGTTGGTGATGAAACTGCGCGCGTGGACGGCACGGATCCGGCGCAAGGCTATCGTCGTCTTTGATGGCGGGCTGCCCGGGGGCCCTGCGCCGGCGCTCTCCTCGACGGATGTCAAGGTCATCTTTGCCGCCCGCCATCACACCAACGCCGACCGCATCATCGCCGAACGGCTGAGGAAGCTACCCGATGCTCCCAACTGGACCGTGATCTCCTCAGACCACGAGATCCTGGATGAAGCCACGCAGGTCGGTGCCCGCACGCTCACGGCGCAGGTCTTTGCCGAGATGCTGCAACACCCACCGGAGGCCGAGAAGGAGAAGCCCGACGCCATCTCCTCGGGGGAAGTCGAGGAATGGCTTGAGATCTTTCAAGAGCCTCTGGACGACGATATCCAACCGCTCCCGCCCCCTGCTGCAACAACTCTAGGGGTCAAGACGCATCCTGAGCCACGCTCTCGTCCACCCGGGCGCAGGACGAGCCCGCCACGAGCCTCGACACGGACCATCGCCGATCAGATCGGCATCGAGCTGCCCCCGGATCCCGAAGCGGGTCAACCCCGCGACAAGCCGGGGGCACCGTCCCGGGCTGAAGTCGAAGCCTGGCTGCAGGTCTTCCACGATGATCCCGACAGCGCCCTGCCACCTCCCAAGCTCCCCGAACGCAAACCACGGGCCACCCCCAAACCGCAGGCACCGGTGGTGCGCAAGACCGGCGAACTCTCCGAGGTTGAGGTCGAGTCGTGGCTGGAGGTCTTCGCAGAGTCACCCTCCGCGGAGAGCGCACCAGCTGAAGGAGTTGAGCCTGCTACGCGACCGCTGCAGCCTCAGAGCAGGCTCGCCAAGCACCGGAACAAGCTAGCACCTGTGGAAGGTGAGGAGAGTGCAACCCTCTCTGAGGAGGACCTTGAGTTGTGGCATCGTCTTTTCGGCGAGGGGTGAAAGTCATGCTAGCGGTCAAGGGAGGTTAGTATGCGTCGAAGAACTCAGATCATCATCGGCACCGTCATCATCGCGTGGGGGCTACTGCTCTTGCTCGGCAACCTGCTGCAGATCAACATCTGGAACTACGTCTGGCCCCTCATCCTTATCGGCATCGGCATATGGCTGCTGACGCGCCCCCACGGACCCAACAGGGCCACGCACGTCGTGCTCTTGGGCGACCAGCGGCGCCGGGGGCCCTGGGAGGTGCGTGACGAGAGCCTCTTCTGCTTTGTCGGCGATATCCACCTGGATCTGACGGAGGCCATCGTTCCTCCAGGTGAGACAACGCTGCACCTTTAGGGCTTCGTGAACAGCATCTACGTCAAGCTGCCCGAGCACATCGGCCTCGCGATCTCGTCTGCGGCGTTCGTCACCAGCGCCTATGCCCTGGGACACAAACAGGACGCCTTCCTCACACCCTACGAGATGCAGAGCAGCAACTACCACGAGGCAGAACGCAAGGTGCGTCTCGAACTCCTCTACTTCGTCGCCGACCTGAAGGTCCGGCTATCTGACGTCTAGCGACGAGCTATCCTGAGGCAGGCGCCGACCGATGGCACGCAAGATCATCCATCTGGATCTCGACGCCTTTTTCTGCGCTGTCGAGGCGCTGCACGACCCCACCTTGGAGGGTAAGGCCTTCGCCGTGGGTGGCAGGCCCGAACATCGCGGCGTCATCGCCTCGTGCTCCTATGCAGCGCGCCAATTCGGCGTGCGCTCGGCGATGCCGACGGCACGGGCGATGCTGCTCTGTCCCGACCTGGTCGTGCTATCGGGGCACCGGGCCGACTACAGCCGCTACTCCCACCGCGTGGTGACGCAGCTCCACAACTTCTCGAAGAGCATCGAACAGATCTCCATCGACGAGGCCTTCGTCGACGTGAGCGACCTCCGCGCGCCGGCACGGGAGATCGCCGTCGAACTCCAGCAGACCATCCTGCGTGAGGTGAACTTGCCCAGCTCGCTCGGCGTCGCGACCAACAAACTGGTCGCCAAGATCGCCAACAACGTCGGCAAGCGCACCGCGCGCTCCGGCCATTCGCCGATGGCGATCACGGTCGTGCCGCCGGGGGACGAGGCGACCTTTCTGGCCCCGCTGCCGGTGGATGATCTATGGGGGGTCGGCCCAAAGACGGCGGCGGAGCTGCAGTCGCTGGGCATTCAAACGATCGGCGACCTCGCTACGTGGCCCCAGAGCGATCTCGCGCAGCGCTTCGGTCAACACGGTGCGGCCCTTGCCCTTCGGGCGCGCGGGATAGATGAGCGCCCCGTCACCGCCGAACACGAGGTCAAGTCCATCAGCCATGAGGTCACCTTCGCAGAGGATGTGGCCGATGCTGAGGAGCTGCGACGCACCCTCTGCCGCCTCGTTGAGGATGTCGGACGCAGACTGCGGCGCCAGGAGCTCGCCGGCAGCACCGTCAAGCTCAAACTGCGCTGGTCCGACTTCACCACCCTCACCCGCCAGACCACGCTCGCGGAGTCGACCGATCGCGATGACGAGATCCTGCGAGCGGCGCAGCTGCTGCTGGCAGCACACCGCCCTGCCGGAAGGCCGGTCCGCCTGATCGGCGTCGGCGTGAGCGGCCTTGCACCGCCCGCCGCCCAGCTCCACCTCTGGGATCCCTCAGGCGAGAGGGGTCAGCGCCTGCAGGAGGCCTTGGACAACGTGCGAGAACGCTTTGGGCGCGACGCCATCCAGCGTGCCATCGAGATCGTTCCACACGATCCTGCTGACGAGGCGTAGCTCAGCGGTCGCGCCCCTCCCTCAAGCTGTTACGCATCAGCAGCAGCCGCGTCCGCTTCGTCCAGCCATCCCATGAGCACCTCAACGTCGTCACACTGCATCATGCGATGCCGCTCCCCCTTGGGTATGCCCGACGCCGAGAGATAGCCTCGCAGGTGCTTGCGGAACCGATGCAGGCCATGCACCGGACCGTGAAACGCCACCATCATGCGGAGATGCTCCTGCACTAGAGACGCCCGCTCGTGCCACGGGATCTCCTCACGATGCCGTCCCGCGAAGATCCACGGATTGCCGATAGCGCCGCGTCCGATCATCACCCCATCGCAGCCGGTCGCATCCAACAGGGCTGGGATATCTCCGGGTTGCTTGATATCGCCGCTGGCCAAAACCGGGATCGACACCGATCGCTTGACCTCAGCAATCGCCTCCCAATCCGACTCGCCCCGATAGCCTTGCACCGCCGTCCTGCCGTGCACGGCGACCAACGCCGCGCCATGGTCGGCCAAGGCTCGCGCGACCTCGATATGGTTACGTGACGCATCGTCCCAGCCCAGCCGGATCTTGCCGCTCACCGGCAGGGAAAGGGTGCGCGTAAGCCGATCGAAGAGGTTGGCGATCCCCGAAGGATCGCGCAGCAGCGAGGCCCCGGCCCCCGAGCACGCCACCTTCGGCTTGGCACAGCCGAGGTTGATGTCGATGGAGACCATGCCCAGGGACTCGACCTTGAGCGCCGCATCCACAATGACGCCGGCCTCGTCGCCGAACAATTGACACACCACCGGCATCTCGTCCGGATGGAACTGCAGCACCTCCGCCGTGCGGGGATTCCCGAACGGCGGCGGGCCATAGACGATGGACTTCGCCGAGATCAACCCCGTGTAGACCAACGAGGCCCCAAAGCGGCGACAGATCCGCCGAAACGGTTGGTCGTTGTAACCTGACAGGGGAGCCAGCACGAGCTGACCGTCGATCGACGTGGGTCCCAGCCTGAAAGCGCACGATGCGGCGCCATCGGACTCGACTGTGTTGGTTTGCTCTCTCTCCAGCATACGCGGCATTCTACCACATTCGGCCGGCTATCACCGTGCGCGACAAGGCCGCGTTCCACGGCTGAAAGCAAGAGAGCGCCGGGCCACGGGGCACCGGCGCTCCAGCACGTCCTCGATCGTGGGGCCTACTCTGCCTTGACCTCGATCACCTTGGGTCTGGCGTGCTC
Organism: Anaerolineae bacterium; assembly: GCA_040774145.1. Taxonomy (GTDB): domain Bacteria; phylum Chloroflexota; class Anaerolineae; order B4-G1; family SLSP01; genus PWVB01. The sequence continues at coordinate 10,045 of JAXGUU010000061.1, read as the reverse complement.
GGCCTTCGGCAGGATGATCGTCAGAATGCCCTTGTCGAACTTGGCCTCGGCGCGATCGGCATCGATCGGCACATTGATCGTCACCGACCGGCTGAACCGGCCATAGGGGCGCTCCTGGAAGAGGTAGTTGACGTTCTCCAGCGGCGCGCGGAACTCACCGTGGATCGTCAACGCCTGATCCTCCAACGTCAGCTCGATATCATCGGGCTCGAGTCCCGGCACAGCTGCCGTGATCACGATCTCCTCATCGGTGCTGTAGGCATCGAGCGGCAGGGCCATCACGCCCCGCTCTCCACGGACCACCCGCCCGGAACGGAACGGGGACGTCCCCACGTCCATCAGTCGCGCCATCTCTCGGCGAATCGCGTCAAAGTCATCCATAGGATCCCAGCGTGAAATCGACATCGTAGCCCTCCTTATGCTGCGTCTCGTCTCTCTATATCATGTATAAGCGATGGAGATTAGAACTGCATCAGCACGGCATAAGAAGGACATAGACACGCGGACCAGGTCGCGACCACAGTTGCACGCACAAGTAGAGCATGATAATATGGTAACCATTCCAACATTGTGCCATTCCAATCTGTGCGGCCCGATTCAGCATCCTGAGTCGCGACCCACATCGACACCCAGGAGGCCAACAACGTGAGCAACTCGCGAACCCTGATCCGAGGTCAGAAAATCCACCACAACGCCGCGCTCAATTTCTCGTTTTGGCGCCCGCGCAACTGGCATCAGGCCGATCTTGCCACCCCTCACGGCGTCGTCTACTACCCTGAGGACGATCCTCGCACAGGTTTCTACGTGACCGCCACCGAACTCGACGCGCTTGACGGCGACATCAGCGAAGCGGATCTCCCCGCGCTTCACGAAGGACTTGGGGAAGGCCTCCAGCAACTCCCCGACTGTCAGATCCTCTCTGACGAACCGATCACCCTCCAGAAAGCTCACGGATTCGACTTTCTGGTCACCTTCAATCTCAACGGCGATCCCTGCAAACGACGACTCCGCATTCTCTACTTGGGACGGCGTCAGTACACGCTCTATGGCCAGGGCGTGCCCCCTGACGAGTACGACGTCTTCCAGCACATCTTCGACTACATGGTCCTGACCTTTAGGTTTGGTGATCTATCGCTTGACATGGGCGTCCCCGTGATGCCCGATTTCTCCCCGCTGCGTGCCTACTCGGGCACGACAAAGTAGGACGTCCGTTAGAAACAGCCGACCGGACAGCCGCTACGCAGATCTCGGATGGAGGTAGCCGCTGTGGATGGCTGTGAGCTGTAGAGCCCTGAGGCGAAAGGAGGTGCCAACCCGGCAATGTGCGCAACAAGAGGATGGGGAGAACGGTTGATCCTGTATCCAAGCACAAGGAGGTCTTCTGATGCGTAAACCTGTTTCACGCCGTGAGTTCCTCAGAGTCGCCGGTATCGGCGCCATAGCGTCGCTTGCCGCGGCGTGCCAGCCTGAGATCGTCGAAGTCGTCAAGACCGTCGAGGTCGAAAAGCTGGTTGAGGTCGAGAGGGAGGTCGAGGTCGAGAAGGAAGTCGAACGACTCGTCACCCCGACGCCCCTGCCCGACGTGGTGACGCCCCAGGGCAAGGTGATGCCCCCGGACGCCGCCCCTCTGGAGCTGCAGATCCGCTACACTTCGGTCGAAGAGAACAAGCACTTGGATGTCCCGCGGAATATCTACGACGCCAACTCCGTGCTCCACTGGGGTACAGAACCCATGCTGCGCCGTAACGAGATGATGGAGCTGGTCCCGGGGATCGCCGAGTCCTCTGAGGTCGGGCCCGACGCCGAGTACTTCGATTTCCATATCCGCGAGGGTGCAATGTGGGACGATGGTACACCCCTCACCGCCCACGACTGGGTCTTCACCTTCCGCCATCTCTCCAATCCGGAGCTCGACACCCCCTGGGTCTGGTATTACTACTCGATTGAGGGGATTCAAGCCCACAAGTCGGGGGAGGCGGGGCCTGACGCAATCGGGGTCGAGGCGCTTGACGATATGACCGTTCGCATCTATGGTCAGGGTGGAAGCGCGCCACACCTCCCCGCGTTGCTGGCCTATCAGGCGGCTTGCCCGGCACCCAAGCACCTTGCTGAGAACAACCCCGAGCACTGGGCAGACGATGTCGATGGGTTCGTCTCATGCGGCCCCTATTCCCTCATCAGTTGGGACCACAATCGCCAGATGACCTGGGAGATCAACCCCCTCTACAACGGCCCCCACAAACCGTACATTCAGCACCTCGTGCATCCCATCGGTGGGGGAGGCATCAACGAGTGGTTGAACAAGGAAGTTGACATGATGCACAACCTCTCGGTTGCGGATCTCAACTTCATCCGTGCCGATCCTGAGCTCAACGCGATGCTTCGCTGGTACAACAACTTCCAGACCGATTACCTGGCGCTGGACACGATGAACCCGCCCCTCGATAACCTTAAGCTCCGGCAAGCGCTCTCACACGCGATCGATCGCAACGCGATGGTACAGATCCTCGCCGGCACCGTCGAGCCCGCCTACTCGTTGCTCATGCCCGGCTTCCCGGCCTACAACCCGGAGCTGAAGTCCATTCAGGCCTTTGACCCCGAACTGGCGCGGACTTTACTTGCCGAAGCGGGCTATCCTGAGGGTAGGGACGCCAACGGCAGGCAGCTCCAGCTGACGCTCACCGCCAACGCGCGCGAGGCAAAGTTGGAGTTCGTCCAGTCGCAGTGGCAGGAACACCTTGGCATCACTGTTGACTATGAGTTGGTCGAGTATGCAGCCTGGAGCCAGCGCCGTGCGGCCCATGAGATGCAGATCTACAAGGGGCCCTATGAGTACGACTACATCGACCCTGCGAACTTCCTGCAACTCTTCCGCAGCGTCAGCGAGACCGGTTCACCACGCCATGCCTGGGTCAACGAGGAGTATGACCGGCTTTACGATGAGGCCGGGCATATGACCGACACCGACGCGCGCATGGCCACCTATCAGGAGGCGGAACGCATCCTCGTCGAGGAGGTCGGAGCCATCTTCCTGACCCATATGCTGATCTACCAGATCTGGTGGCCCTACTTCACAGGGATCCCCAAAGACGTCACCGGCCGTGAGGTCTATCGCGGGCTGGACATCACCTTCTCGCAAGTCTACATCCGCGATGACGTCGCCGACTGGAACACGCCTCGCACCACCTGAGAAAGGCAGAGGCCGTGCCCTTGCTCCAAGTGAGGCAAGGGCACGGCTCTCATACCCGGAATGAGCAATCATATGAATATCCCGCTACTCGAAGTCAATGATCTCACGGTGCGGTTTTACCTGAACGAGAGCACCGTCCATGCGGTCAATGGTGTATCGTTCACGGTCGATGACGGACAGGTCGTGGGCATCGTCGGCGAATCCGGATGCGGCAAGAGCGTGACCAGCCTCTCCCTGATGCGCCTGATCCAACCACCGGGACGCATCGATGGCGGGCAAGTCCTTCTCAAGGACTTCGCCAGCCGCATCGACCTGCTGCAGCTTACGGAGAAGGAGATCGAGCGCGTTCGCGGCAACCGGATCTCGATGATCTTCCAGGATCCGATGACCTCCCTCAATCCGGTTCTGACGATCGGCTATCAACTGATGGAACCCCTCAAACTACACCGTGGCCTATCCACGTCCGAGGCGCGCGAGGAGGCGATCCGGTTATTGGCGCGCGTCGGCATCCCGGAACCCGAAGGGCGACTCAAGGAATACGCTCACCAGTACTCCGGCGGAATGCGCCAACGCGTGATGATCGCTATGGCGGCAGCATGCTCCCCGGATCTGCTCATCGCTGACGAGCCCTCCACCTCACTCGACGTGACAATCCAGGCGCAGATCCTTGATCTGCTCCTTGAACTCAAACAGGACTTAGGGACGGCGATCATCATCATCACCCACGACCTGGGCGTCATCGCCGAGATGGCGGAGAAGGTCGTCGTGATGTATGCGGGCACCGTCGTGGAGAGCGGCCCCGTCAACGCGATCTTCAACACCCCGTTCCATCCCTACACGAAGGCGCTGATGACCTCCATTCCATCACTCCGCAACACACCTGAACGGCTGACGACGATTGAGGGGGCACCACCCGTGGTCCTCAGTGAGCTAACTGCCTGTCCCTTCGCGCCCCGCTGTCCGGACCGGATCCCACGTTGTGCGGAGGAACGTCCTCCGCTGACCGAACTGGTGCTATCCCATCACTGCGCCTGCTGGGTTGCGTCGGCAAGCTCTGGAGGTCACTATGCCTGAACCGATGTTGGAGACCATCGACCTAGTCAAGAGCTTTTCGGTCCGACGTGGCTTCTTTGCCTCGAGAAAGGCTCGCCTTATGGCTGTCGATCGAGTCTCCTTGACGATCGAAGCCGGTGAGACCTTAGGGCTCGTCGGTGAATCCGGTTGCGGTAAGTCCACACTCGGACTGACGGTCATGCAATTGTATGAGCCGACGAGCGGGACTGTGCGCTTTGATGGACAGAATATCGTCGACCTGCCCCCATTGCAGCTCAACAAAGTGCGCAGCAAGATACAGATGATCTACCAGGACCCCTACGCCTCTCTGGACCCACGGATGAACGTCGAAGAGATTCTAACCGAGCCGATGGTTATCCATAACATCGGCTCCCGCCAGGAACGCATCCAAGAGGCGCAGCGCCTGCTGGACACGGTGGGCCTACCCGGTGATGCCTTAGGACGCTTCCCCAGCGAGTTCTCGGGCGGCCAACAGCAGCGAATCGGGATCGCTCGGGCGCTGATGCTGCAACCGCGCATGCTGATCTGCGACGAACCCGTCTCGTCACTGGATGTATCCGTTCAGGCGCAGATCCTGAATCTGCTCCGTGATCTACAAACGGAGTTCAACCTGACCTATCTGTTCATCTCACACAACATTGCCGTGACGCGCTTTATGAGCCGCCGCATTGGTGTGATGTACTTAGGTAGACTGGTAGAGATTGGACCGAGTGCTTCCATCGTGGACACACCGCTCCACCCCTATACTCAGGCCCTGATCTCCGCAGTCCCCGATCCCCAGCCTACGGAGTCGCGTCGGAGCCGCAGGCTATCCGGTGATGTGCCGAGTCCCATCGATCGCCCAACCGGCTGCGCGTTTCATCCCCGCTGTCCGATCGCCCAGGATATCTGCGCGCACACCGAACCCCAACTGCGCCGGCTTGAGTCGCATCATCTGGCTGCCTGCCACTTTGCCAAGGTCACGAACGCTACCCCCCAAAAAGCATGGGACACGGCGTGAGAGAACGGCTCTAGACGAGGGAGATACTATGTTTCGATTCATTCTCATAAGACTCGGTGGCTTGATCGGTGTGCTGTTGGCGGTCTCGCTGCTGACCTTCTTTCTGATGCACGCCGTACCGGGCGGCCCTTTTGACGCCATGACTGCACAGACAGCACAGATGATCCCGCTGGAGCTGGTCAGGAATATGGAGAAGATGTACGGACTGGACAAGCCGCTCTGGCAACAGTACTGGCTCTTCCTCAAGGCTGCCCTCCAGGGCAACTTCGGATACTCCTACTATGCCTCGGGACGCAGCATCAATGAATTGGTCGGCGAGCACTGGCCTTACTCGATTCAGATCGGGGTCATGACCCTGGTCTTCTCTTCGGTCATCGGCTTGGGATTAGGCATCTTCTCGGCGATGAACCCAGGGCGTTGGCCTGACCACATGGGCACAGGTGTATCGCTCTTCTGTATGACGGTGCCCTCCTTTGTCTTCGCCAAGCTGGCTCAGTACGTCTTCGCCGTGCGACTCGGCTGGCTGCCCACGTCGGGATGGTACGGCTGGTCGCAACCCAAGTACTGGGTACTACCGGTGCTGGCTAACTCGCTGGGTCCCGTGCTGACCCTACAGCGCTACACGCGCTCCGCCATCGCCGATGTGATGCGTGCCAACTATGTGCGTACGGCACGGGCCAAAGGCCTCGGCAAGATGAGGGTCACGCTTATCCACATCTTCAAGAACGCGCTGACCCCTGTGGTCACAGTCGCCGGGCCCATGACGGCAAGTCTGATCACCGGATCGATCTTCGTTGAGAGTATCTTCCGCATCCCCGGACTTGGATGGTACACTAACGTCTCGATCGGCCGACGCGACTACCCCTTGATCATGGCGTCCACCCTACTCTGGACCACATTGATCAGCGTCACTTACTTCATCACCGACATCGTCTATGCCCTGCTCGACCCACGCGTGGCATTTGTAAAGGAGCGCTAAGATGGCCACTCTATCAGCAACGCGATCCACGACCGGCTACAAGCGGCGCAGCGTGGCCCAAGCCTTCTGGTACCGGCTGCGTCGCAACCGCAAAGCGATGATAGCGCTCGCCTTCATCATCCTCGAGATACTCGTCGCCGTCTTTGCACCTTGGGTCGCCCCGTATAGACCGGATGAAAGCGACTACGCCGCAATCTGGGCGGGCCCCTCGCGTGAGCACTGGATGGGGGCTGACGATCTGGGGCGCGACGTCTTGAGCCGCCTGATCTACGGTGGACGCGTCTCCATCAGCGTCGGTATCCTTGCACAGCTGACGCAGGTGCTCATCGGACTGCCCATCGGAGCCATTGCCGGCATCGTGGGCGGATGGGTCGACTACGCCTTTATGCGCCTGATCGACATCCTCTCCTCGATACCTAACATGCTCCTCTACTTGCTGATGGTCTTGGTGCTCCCCCGTGGCTTCGTCAGCATCATCATCGCACTGTCCGTGACGGGATGGATCGGCATCGCGAGGCTGGTCCGTGGTCAGGTGCTCTCACTCAAAGCGACCGACTATGTACGTGCCGCAAGGGGCATGGGCGCCAACACCCGACACATTATCTCGGCCCACCTGATACGCAACACACTCTCGCCGGTCCTGGTCTCCGTGACCCTAGGCATTCCCGGGTCCATGATGGCTGAGGCAGGCCTGAGCTTCCTGGGCCTCGGCATCACCCCCCCGATGGCCTCGTGGGGACAGATGCTCGGCCTCTACCAGAACTATATCCAGACGTCATGGCATCTCACCGTCTTCCCGGCGATCGTCCTGTCACTGACGATGCTGGCTTGGTTCACCCTCGGTGACGGGTTGCGCGACGCCTTCGACCCCACACTCCAATTCTAGACAAAGGACACTATGATTCAGCCTACCCTATCCGATCACGCCACCGTCCGGGCGGCCTTCCCGGGACTTCAGGCCGGCGTCTACCTGAACACCGGCACCTACGGCATTATGCCGGAACCGGCCCTGGCCCGGTTCCTGTCGATCGTCGAGGAGTTCGAGCGATTCGGCCTGCTTAGCACCGGCGGCGTGGGCCGGCTGGTCGAATCCACCCGCGCAGCCTTGGGCGGCCTGCTCGGCTGCTCTCCGGAGCAGATTGCCTTCACGGGCAACGCCACCGACGGCACCAACCTGGTGCTTGCCGGGCTCACCTGGCACGAGGGCGACGAGGTCATCACCACCGACGAAGAGCACGAGGCTATCGTCCACCCCTTGCTCTATCTGCAACGCACACGAGGCATCCATGTGCGGCGCGTGTCGGTGTCGCCTGACGCTGACGTGATGGCGGCACGCTGCAACGCGGTGGCGTCGCCGCGCACCCGCCTGCTCGCCTTTAGCCACGTGACCTGTGAGAGCGGCGCACGCCTGCCCGCCGAGGCCCTCTGTGCCTGGGCCCGAGAACGCGACATCCTCAGCCTGGTAGACGGCGCGCAATCCTTGGGCGTGGTCGCCACCCACGTCGGCGAGATGGGATGTGACTTCTACACCGGCAACGGACACAAATGGCTCTGCGGTCCCAAGGGCACCGGGCTCTTCTACGCCTCACCCGAGAAGCTTGAGCTGCTCTCCCCGGCGCACGTCGGGGCCGGATCGCTGAGGGAAGCGGACATCGACTCAGGCCGTGCGGAGCTGTGGTCATCGGGTCGGCGGTTCGAGTTCGGCACGCGGGCCGGCGCGCTCTACGGCGGCCTCGGCTCCAGCCTGGCGTGGCTGGAAGGGCTGGGGTGGGAGAACATCTCAACGTACATCGCCCGACTCAGCCATCGTCTCAAGGCGGCCATTCTGGCGCGCCCACACCTCCACCTGCTGACCCCCCAACCGTTTGAGCATGCGGCGGGACTGGTGACCTTTACGATGGATGGGTGGGATGCCGGGAAGCTGTCGCGAGCGCTGATGCAGCGCGCCCGTCTGGTGGTCCGCGTGATTCCCCACTTCAACGCGCCGCGCATCGCCACAGCCTACTTCAACAACGAGGATGACCTGGATACCCTGATGGTCACCCTGGATGAGCTTGCAGCCCAAGGAGGCGACGCTTGAGAGCCGAGGTCAGGCAGCACAACGGCACCCCCACCCTCTTTCTGGATGGCCGGCCTACCTTTGCGAGCTATCTGTGGGCCGGCGCGCCCACCCCAGCCGCCTACCCGGCTGCCGAGGTCGCCCGCGCCTATGCCGATGCCGGCATCCACCTCTACGCCTTCGACGTCGGTTCCGCCGGGCCCGCGCCGGAGTGGAACGGGCCCGGGCCCGACCGCCCCGGCCCGTTCGACTTCACCACGGTCAAGGCGCGCTACGGGCGCATCCTCGACGCCGATCCCGCTGCCAAGTTCCACCTGCGCCTTCACCTTGAGTTACGGCGGGGTCGCAATGACTGGTGGCTGGACCGCTATCCCGAGGAGTGCGATCTCGACTCGGAGGGCGGTCGGACCACCCAGTCGTTTGCGTCCGAGGTCTGGCGCAGGGAGAGCAACGAGTTCCTGCAGGCGTATATCGCCTACCTAAAAGAGACCGACCTTGACGCCTATGTGATCGCCTACCAGGTGGGCGCGGGCCACACCGGTGAATGGGTCAAGGGACATACGTCGATGTGGCATACATGCGGCGACTACAGCATGCCGATGCAGGTCGCTTTCCGTGATTGGCTGCGCCGTACCTACCACAACGACCTTGACGAACTACGGGACGCGTGGAACGATCCCGCGGCCTCCTTTGACACCGCCTCGGTGCCCTCCGCGGAGGCTCAGCTCACCACCACGCATGGGGCGTTTCGCGACCCTCGGTATGAACAACCGGTGATCGACGCATACCGCTGTCTGGCCGATCGCTGTGCCGATCTCATCATCGACTTCAGCCGCACGATCAAAGCGGCAACCCATGGGCAAGCCCTTGCCGGCGCCTTCTACGGCTATCTGATGGAGCTCGCGTGGAACGCCGGCTTCTTCGGTGAGAACGTGGACTCGCCCTACGGCACCACACAGCGCAGCGGGCACCTGGGCCTGAGCAAGGTGCTTGACGCGCCCGACGTCGATTTCCTGGTCAGCCCCTACAGCTACGGGTTCCGCGGCATCGGTGGCTATGGATGCGCTATGCCGCCCGCGGAGTCGCTGCGCCGCCACGGCAAGCTCTTCATCTTCGAGGATGACACGCGCACCCATCTTGCACCACCTGACACGAGCTTCGGGCGTGCAGCGTCACCGGACGATAGCGATGCTATTCTCAAGCGCAACTTTGCCGAGATTGTCACGCGCGGTCAGGGCATCTGGTGGCTGGGTGAGAGTTCCCATATCGACCCGGTGCGCGAGCCGAGATTCCGCTCGTTGCTCACGCAGTTCCAGGAGCTGGGAACCTTCGCCCTTGATCTGGAAAGGGCACCGGCGGCGGACATCGCGGTGCTGATCGATGACGAGAGCTTCTTCTACGAGTCCCTGCACAATGATCTCGATCTAGCGCTGATCTTCCAGCAGCGGCTCTGGGGCCTCCCCAGACTCGGCGCGCCCAGCGACACCTACCTGCTGCGCGACCTGATCGAGGGCAAGCTGCCCCCGTACAAGCTCTACATCCTACTGAATGCTTTTCACCTCAGCGCGGCAAGGCGCGCAGCGCTGCTGCCCCACCTCCAGCGTGATGGGCGAACGGCGCTCTGGCTCTATGCACCCGGCTACCTCGACCAGGCGCCGGATCTGGGATCGATGACTGCGCTCACCGGCTTCACGTTCGGGCGACGCGATCACGGCTGGATCCAGACGATGCACCTCGTGGAGT
>JAXGUU010000060.1:0-14738 GCA_040774145.1 Anaerolineae bacterium | reverse complement strand
GCCCAGGGCCTCGACGGCACGCGTCACCGTCTCCGGGTCGAGTGCCGCCGTGTCGACCGCTTCCCCGACCGCGGGCCGGCCCAGCGCCGCGACCAGCCGTTCGCCGTGAGCCGGCAGCTCGTCGCGCCGGTCGCGCCACGCCTCGGCGATCGCCAGCAGGACCTGCGAGAAGGCGGGCATCTGGTAGCGCGGCGCCTTGGGAAAGTAGGTCCCGCCATAGAAGGGCGCGCCCTCAGGCGTCAGAAAGACCGACATCGGCCATCCGCCGCCGCCCGTCATCGCCTGCACCGCTGCCATGTAGATGCGGTCGAGATCGGGGCGCTCCTCGCGGTCGACCTTGATGCTGACGAAGTTCGCATTGAGGATCGCCGCGGTCGCGGCATCCTCGAAGGACTCGTGGGCCATGACGTGGCACCAGTGGCAGGCCGAGTAGCCGATGCTCAGGAAGATCGGCTTGTCCTCCCGGCGCGCCTTCGCCAGCGCCTCCTCGCCCCACGGGTACCAGTCCACCGGATTCCCGGCGTGCTGCTGCAGATAGCGGCTCGCCTCGCCGCTGAGATGGTTGGCCATCGAGGCCTCCCTAGAACCCGCGCAGCGCAGTGCTCGAGCGTCGCTCCAAGCCCTCTTTGGGCCGACGCTTGAGCACAACGTAGTCCAGGCCACGCTCGGCGCAGAAGGCGGCTTTCTCCGGGACGTCCCCGTCATCGTTGACCGCGTAGATGTCGGGCCGGATCTCCTCGATGTTGGGCGCCGCGTCCATCCACCCCATTCCCTTGGTGATGACCGCCTGTTTCACATAGCGGATCGCGCCGACCATATAGCGGCGCTCGTCCTCGGAGAGCAGCGGATGGCCCTCGCCCTTCAGATGGCGCACGTTGGCGTCGTTGCCGACGGCGACGTAGAGGTCACCCAGCTCTGAGACCTCCTCGAAGAAGCGCACGTGCCCGGAGTGCAGCCAGTCATAGCAGCCGGTGACGATCACCTTCTTGCGCTGCGTGGGACGCTCCCACAGGGCTTCCCGGTCGACCGGGAAGCCCTGCATCTCCGCGTCGGCGATGACGCGGAGATGCAGGTGGCGGACGGCACAGTGGTCGCGCTTCGCCTGATGGGCCTCATCGGCCCTCACGGCCCAGATCGCCCCCGGTGGCGCCTCAGCGGGGAGCTCGTCGGGGGTCGCCGGACCGCCGACCAGGGTCATATGCGAGACGTAACGGATGGCTTGCAGCAGGTACCAGCGCTCCGCCTCACCGAAGGCCGGTGCGGCGCCCGTCTGATCGCGGATCAGGTCATCCGACCAGAGCAGCACGTGCAGCGGCCCCAGCCGCGCGGCCTCCTGCAGAAAGCGCACGTCGCGCGACCTCAGATCATCGAACCCACCCGACACATAGACCTCAACCCCGCTACCCATCAGCTACTCCCCGCCTCCCGCACCCGCACCTGGAACCCACCGGGCACCGGTTCCTCGGAGACGACGTAGAAGTACCCGCCGCCGCACCCGGAGGTCATCGCCCCGGCATAGCGGGCCTGGTAATGGCCCAAGAGCGCCATCAGGTCCATCTTGATCGTGGGATGGCGCACGACGTGAGGCAGCAGCGTCTCCCAGCAGACCATGCAGTCGTTCATCGAAGCGCCCAGCGCCTCAGCATCCTTGGCGACGATCGCGTCGTAGCAGTCACGCCCGCTCTGCCCCAGCCGCCTCACCCACGCGGGATCGAGGTTGCGGATCCCCAGGGGGTGGTAGCCATCGGGACGCTGCGCCACCGGCACCATCCAGATGACACTCTCCAGCCAGCGGGCCACGTCGGCGTCGTTGTTCGACTCGATGTGCACCGGAAAGGTGCCCCCCGCGTGATCGATCGCATAGTCGAGCCGGTTCACGCCCGGATAGATGATCCCGACCATATCCTGCGAGCCCGAGGGATCCGGTTGACCCCGGTTCTCCTCGTCGTAGAGCTCGCGCGTCAGGGTAGCAGGATCACGGTCGGGCAGGTCATCGCCCCACAGGCGCGCCGCGACCCGGCGCGTGCTCGTGCCCATCCCACAGCGATCCATGAAGCGCACCGTGGGCTCGATCGCCACGACGACCATGGAGCCGGGAGGCTCAGGATCGAGCGCGGAGATAAAGGGCTGATCGATCCAGCCCCCAGCGAACGCCATCCGATAGGGCAGCCCGCCGATCACGTCGGTGATGCTCGTGCGGTCTTCGTTAGCGCGGGTCATGGCTCGTGGACGAAGTCGGCGGCGCCGGCAGGCGTGTAGATACCGGCCTTGCGGTCGGCAACCTGCTGCTCGATCCAGCGATAGGTCCTCTCCATCCCCTCGCGCAGCGGCGTGCTCGGCTCCCATCCCAGTACGTCCAGGATGAAGGTGTTATCGCTGTTGCGCCCTGCCACACCGCGCGGCGCCGTCAGATCGTAGTGGCGCGCAAGCTCCACACCTGCGATGCCCTCGATGATGCTCACCAGGTCGTTGATCGAGACCAGCTCGCTGGATCCGAGGTTGATCGGCGTCGCGATGAGGTCATCACAGTGGGCGATCATGTCGATGCCCCGGACACAGTCGTCGATATACATGAAGCTTCGCGTCTGGTGACCGTCGCCCCAGATCGTGATGTCGAGCTTCCCGCTCTCCTTGGCCTCGATCACCTTGCGGCTCAGGGCTGCCGGGGCCTTCTCACGCCCGCCATCCCAGGTACCGAAGGGCCCATAGACGTTGTGGAAGCGTGCGATGGAGGTCTTGAGGCGGCGCTCCGCCCAGTACTCCTGGCAGAACATCTCCGAGATGAGCTTCTCCCATCCGTAGCCGCGTTCCGCCATCGCCGGATAGGCGTCCGACTCCTTCAGCGCGCGCACGTTGGGGTCCTTCTGCAGCTCCGTATTGTAGGCGCACGCTGAGGACGAGAAGAAGTAGCGTTCCGCGCCCGCCTGATAGGCCGCCTCGACCATGTGCGTGTTGATCAGGACGCTGCGCAGGCACTCAATGCGAAAGCGCTCGATGAAGCCCATCCCGCCCATATCCGCCGCGAGGTTGTAGACCTCCTTCGCTCCCTCAACCGCACGCTCGCAGTTGTCTCTCTCGCTGAGGTCCAGACACAGGCTCTCCACCCCGGGCACGCGCTGGTACCACTCCGGCAACGGCTTCTTGTCCACAGCACGCAGGTTGGTGAATCCCTGGTCGTGGAAATACCGCGTGAGCGCACCGGCGATGAAGCCTCCCGCCCCTGCAATGACGATGAGATCGTCCTTGCCAATTGTCGTCGCTGCTGTCTTGTTCTCTTTCATCTGATCCATATCTCCTTATTCTGCACCCCACCGGATCGTCGTTGCGTTCCTCTTAGCTTGCGTCCACGCGCACTGGGAGCGCTGTCATCCTGAGCGGGCCTCCACGCAGTGCAGGCGTGAAGGATCTGCGGCTAAGGATGACACTTGCAGCATTCAGCTTAACTGAGCACTAGCTCTTCAGCGCGATCCGCACCACGGTCGCGTGGTCGCACGGCGGCTCCTGCGGCAGCTGCACCGTCAAGCCGCCCGCATCCTGCGACCACGCAAGCTCGCCGGAGCTCCCGATCATGGTCACCGATGCGATCTGATCCGCGGGCACGGGGCCCCCGGAACCAAGTGATGTCAATGTCGCCGTTGCACCGGGCCATCCCAGCAGCGTGGCGTAGAGCGTCGCATCCTTCTGCGTGTAGCGGATATCCTCAGGCGTATAGGCGTCCTGCTCCTCTTCCCGGAACGCCTTCGGATTGCCCGTCGGGCCCTCACCGTAGGTCACCCAGGCGCGCGTGTCGTAGATGGCCTCCCCGTTGAGCTTCAGCCACGCCCCAAGTCCACGCAGCAGATCCTGTACCTCCTGCGGGATGGTGCCGTCGGCCTTCGGGCCGATGTTGAGCAGCAGGTTGCCGTTCTTGCTGACGATATCGACCAGGTCGTGCACCACGGAGGTCACGGACCGGAACGCATCGTCCTCGATGTAGCTCCACGAGCGATAGCTCACCGAGGTATCGGTCTGCCAGGTGTACTCGCGGATGTCATCCAGCTTGCCGCGCTCGATGTCCAACACGGCGACGTTGTCGGGGAACTTGTCCTTGTACTGAAGCACAGGTTCGTAGCCATGCTCCAGAGCGTGGTTGTAGTAGTAGGCTGCCACGCGGGGCCGCCACGGTTCGAACTCATCGCGGTGCCAGCCGAAATCGAACCACAGCACGTCGGGTGAGAACTTGTCGACCAACTCCCGCGTCCTGGCATACCAATCCAGAATGAACTCGTAGCTCACGGGCTCCTCGGCCTTGCGCGGCTTGCCGTAGAGCTTGTGGTAGTCGGGGTTGTTGGTGTCGTAGTCTTCCTTGAACGTGTAGTATCGTGAGTTGAAGGCACGGTGCGACGAGACGCCGAACTTGAGCCCCGCCTTGCGGGTGGCCTCCCCCAGCTCCGCCACGATGTCGCGGCAGGGCCCCATCTTGGCAGCGTTGAAGTTCGTGAAAGAACAGTCGTACATCGGGAAGCCATCGTGGTGCTCGGCCACCGGCACGACGTATTTGGCGCCGGCCTCCTCGAATAGGGCGACCCACGCCTCCGGATCCCACTTCTCGGCCTTGAACATGGGGATGAAGTCCTTGTATCCAAACTCCGACGGATGCCCCCAAGTCTCGCAGTGGTGCTGGAAGAAGTTGGCGCCCTTCCGATCGACGTACTCATCCAGGTACATGAAGCGCGGATACCACTCGTTCTTGAAGGCGGGCACCGCGTAGACGCCCCAGTGGATGAAGATACCCAGCTTGGCATCCGTGAACCACGCCGGGACACTGTAGGCTGACAGGGACTCCCAATTCGGCTCGTACTTGTTCATGTCCTCTCTCTCCTGATCTCTCTATGTGTAAGGGGCAACCTGGAAAGCCGGGTCGCAGGCCTGGTTCAGGCCCCGACCGGCGTCGTGATCCCGACGCCGCTGGATCTGCGCACGATCAGCTCCGTCGGAAGCACCACCTCAACGGGCGTCTCGACCCCATCGCCCTCGATGCGGGCTAGGAGCAGGTCGGTGGCACGCGCCCCCATCTCGTAGGCCGGCTGAGCCGCCACGGTCAGGAAAGGCTCCACCACCAGGGCCGAAGGCAGGTCATCAAAGCCGACGAGGGCCATGTCATCCGGGATGCGCAGGCCGGCATCCCGCAGCGCCCTAACGGCGCCGATGGCAATGAAGTTGTTCACGGCAAAGAGTGCCGTGGGCCGATCCGGCAACTTGAGGATCGACTGCGTCATCGCGTAGCCGCCCTCCTGGGTGTAGTCACGCTGCCGAATCAGCGCCTCATCGATGGGAACGCCCGCCTCCGCCAGAGCACGCCGGTACCCGTCGATGCGATCCTGCGCGGTCGAGACGGCGGGAGACCCGCCCAGCAGCGCGATCCGCCGGTGGCCGAGCTCCAGGAGGTGCGTCACAAGGTCATAGGCGCCAACCTCCGAATCACAGCGCACGGTGTCGACCGGGAAGGCGACGTGCCGGTCCAGCACCACGACCGGCACGTCACGCTCCTGAACCAGGGCAATCGCGCTGACGTCATCGGTCGCCGGCACCAGCAGAAAACCATCGACCTGCTTCTCCAGAAGGAGGCCGACATACTGCTGCTGCTTCGCCTCGGACTCGTCCGTGTTGCACAGGATCACACTGAAGCCGTGGCCGCTGGCAGCGTCCTCGACGCCCCGTGCCACGGTCGTCCAGAAGGGGTTGGTGATGTCGGTCACGACTAAGCCCAGCGTCTGCGTCTGCTTGGAGCGGAGCCCTCGCGCCAGGCGGTTGGGCGTGTAGCCGAGCTCGGCAATGGCCTCCCGAACCCGTATCCGCGTGTCCTCGCTCACGTAGCCGGACTCGTTGATCACCCGCGAGACCGTGACCGGGGCGACTCCTGCACGTCTGGCGACATCGTAGATCGTTGGCATAGGCGACGGTCCTCTGAAATCGGTTCCATATGGAATCGATTTCATTCTAGCCGAGGAATCGGTCGTTGTCAATAGCTTTCCGTACCGAGGTTTGACGTGGCGCAGGACCTCCCCCATAATCACGCCACCAAGCGAAAGGGACCGAGGAGGTACATGATGAGGCGTGAGGCTACCGACTGGCGGGACATCCGGAACGGACTTGAGATCCCGACCGAGACCTATAGTGACCAACCCTACATCGTCAGGACCGATGATGGCGCCTGGCTCTGCGCCGTCACCACCGGTGCCGGGCACGAGGGTGAGGGTGGTCAGCACGTGGTCACGATGCGCAGCACCGACCAAGGGCGCACCTGGTCAGCCCCGGTCGATGTCGAGCCCGCCTCGGGACCGGAAGCCTCCTACGCCGTGCTGCTCAGGGTGCCCCAAGGATGTCCGAACGCCGGACGCATCTACGTCTTCTACAATCACAACACCGACCGTGTGCGCGAGGTCATTGCCGACCGTGACGCCTATCCCGATGGTCTGTGCCGCCGGGTCGACTCGCTGGGCCACTACGTGTTCAAGG
This sequence comes from Anaerolineae bacterium, assembly GCA_040774145.1. Taxonomy (GTDB): domain Bacteria; phylum Chloroflexota; class Anaerolineae; order B4-G1; family SLSP01; genus PWVB01. The sequence continues at coordinate 8,240 of JAXGUU010000060.1, read as the reverse complement.
TCTCCGACGATGGCGGACGCAGCTGGTCACCCGAGCGCTATGACATCCCTATGCGCACGATGGCGATCGATCGCGCCAACCCCTATGGCGGCACGCTTAAGTTCTTCTGGAACGTGGGCAGGCCCTTCGTTCACGACGGCGCCGCCTTCTGCTCGCTGCACAAGGTCGGCGGCTTCGGCGGAGGCTTCTTCACCAGCTCGGAGGGCGTGCTGCTCAGGAGTGCCAATCTCCTGAGCGCGCGTGACCCAGCCGAGGTCACCTGGGAGACGCTGCCCGAGGGCGAGATCGGGCTGCGCACCCCACCCGGCGGTGGCCCCGTCGCCGAGGAGCACAGCTACATCGTCCTGAGCGACGGCAGCTTCTACGCCACCTACCGCACCATCGACGGATACCCGGTCGAGGCCTACAGCCGTGACGGCGGGCGCACATGGAGCACGCCGCGCTACCGGGCCTACGCCGACGGACGCCTCATGAAGCACCCCCGCGCCGCGACCTTCGCCTGGCGTTTGCGCAACGGCAGATACCTGGTCTGGTTTCACAACCACGGGGGCCGCTTCATTCGCGAGCACCCCCAGCGTCGCACCATCGCCTATGAGGAGCGCAACCCGGTATGGGTCTGTGCCGGCACCGAGGTCGACGGCCCCGAGGGCAAGGAGCTCAGCTGGTCACAGCCTGAGATCGTGCTCTACGATGACGATCCCTTCATCCGCATCAGCTACCCCGACCTCGTCGAGGATGGGGATCGCCTCTTCCTAACCGAGACGCAGAAGGATAAGGCGCGCGTTCACGAGATCGACCCTGCGTGGCTGACCGCGCTGTGGCGCCAGGACGATCGTGCCGAGATCGTGCGCGAGGGGCTGATCCTGGAGCTACCCGCCTCGGCGATCCCACTGCTGCCGGCCAACGTCCCGATGCCGCCCCTCCCCAACTTCCTCATCCGCGACACCCATCGCGCCGACTACGGTACCCGTGACCTGCGCCGTGGCCTCACCCTTGATCTGTGGCTGCACCTTCCAACGCTCGACGCGGGCCGGATCCTCCTCGACAATCGAACCGCGAGCGGCAAGGGCTTCAGCCTGCGGCTAGCCGAGCAGGGTACCCTCGAGATCGTGCTTAACGACGGTCGCACCGAGAGCCGTTGGGCCTGCGACCCCGGTATCCTCCGGGCAGGCGCAGGGCACCACGTCGTCGTGATCGTCGACGGTGGCCCAAAGATCATCACCTTCGTCGTCGATGGACGGCTCCACGATGGCGGCGAGGCACGCCAGTTCGGCTGGGGCCGCTTCAACCCGCAGCTACGCGACGTCAACGGCGCCCCCTCGCTGCGCATCGGAAAGCCGGTCGCCGCATTGCGCATCTATGAGCGCGCCCTCCTCACGTCGGAGGCCATCGCCAACTACCGTGCCCCCTCGACGAGCAGCCCCTACAGCGGAGATGATGCCGGCTTCATAGCCGGCTCGTCAGTCTGATCCCGCAGGTGCGCTCGCAGGTGCGCCGCTAGTGTCGGGCGTCGAGACACGGACCAGCAACGCCAGGGCCGCCATCAGCGCTCCCAGGCCGGCAAGCGCCACCCCTACCCCAAACGCGTCGGCCAACGCGCCCATCAGGGGCGCGATGATCGCCGCTAACAGCGTCACGATCTGCGACTCGACCGAGAGCCCGGAGGCCATCACATCTGTGTTGATCTGATCGCTGATGTTGGCTACGTTCAGGGGCTTGCGTATGTTGTGCAGCACGTGCAGCCCGAGGAAGATCAGGATGGAGAGCAGGGGCAGATTCGCCCACGAAGACAGCCCCGAACCCATCAACAGCCCGGCTCCGATGAGGAAGGTGACATTGATCGCTCGGCTGACATCACCGAAGCGGGCGGCGATCGCCCCGGCCTCCCGTGAGGCATAGCTGTTCAGCAAGTAGATGCAACAGTAGACCACGCCAATCACGAGAGCCGAACGCTGATCGGGCTCCAGCGCCACCAAGAGCGGCAGACCCAACGCCAGAGCCTCCAGGACCGGCTGGAGATAGTCCTTGGTCGCCTTGAAGAAGGCATCGAAGCCCGAGCTGTTCATGATCGCGCGCACCGCCTGCGGTCGCCGGAATATGCGGAAGAAGCCCAGGGTCGTCGTTTTCAACTGCTGCGGGATCTCACGCCAATCCAGCGTAGCCAACTCACCATCAAGGCGCCGTGGGTAGGTAGCCAAGTTGATGAGATCCAGGACATAGGGCACGATCGAGGCGAGGAAGACGTAACGATAGTTGCCCGTCTGGAAGACGAGCGCCGCTGCCAGAAGCGAGTTCAGGGCGGCGCCAAGCTGTGATGCGGAGCGGGTGCGTCCATAGTAAGGCACCTTGAGGTGTGTCCTCCCGGTCAGGCGCAGGTGCTCCAGGATCAGTGCCTTGTGCGTTCCCGTTCTGAAGGCCTCGCCGACACCAAAGGCGATCATCGCCAGGACATAGGTGGGGAAGCCGGGCAACGCATAGAAGATCAGGAAGGAGACGATGTAGCCCGAGAACGAGAACACCATGGAACGGCGGCGCCCGAAGACGTCGGCGATGAGGCCGGAGGGGGTCTCCAGGACGTTGGTCGCGACATCGCGTATCGCGTACAACACGCCGATCTGGAAGAAGGTCAAGCCGGCGTCTCGGAAGAAGAGGATCAGAAAGGGCTCGAAGAACCGCAGGTTCTTCAGGAAGCCGTAGAGCGAGAAGCGAAAGAGCATAGAGTCTTTTTCGGTGCTGCTGCTTTTCGACATTGACAACTCCTTGATTGAGTCGAGCGGTGAGCCGGCGACTTAGGCCTTATCCCGCGCTTAGTCCGCCGCTCGCAAGCTTCCGGGACTGATCTCCTGAAGCAGTTCGAGGGCTCGCTTCCGGCCCTCGTCGAGCGCGGTGCGACCCTCTTCGGTCAGCGTGTAGTACTTGCGGACCTTGCCTTGCACGACCCGCCGCTCGCGCCTCAGCATCCCTTCATCTTCAAGGCTGTGGAGCATCGGATAGAGCGTTCCCGGGCTCAGAGCATAGCCGTGTCGGGCCAGCTCCTCGATGAGCCAGACACCGTAGACCGGCTCCTCACCTGCATGATAGAGGATGTGCATGCGAACAAAGCCCAGAAACAGGTCACGCAAGAGCGGCATCGCCGGCCCTCCAATCGACAAACGTTATCGGATACCGATATCATACATCGACAGCGCCGAGAGTCAAGATGGGATCCCGCGGCGGACGCGGCTTGACGGTCAGGCTGACCTAGACTATAACGACACCAACCCGCAGGGGCTGATGGACGTGCTCGGTACCGTCGACGCTGCCGGCTCTATGCCTTCACATCGATCGAGGGAGACGCTATGACACATCCGCACTTCACGGACGAGGATTGGGCTCGCGTTGAGCGCGATACACAGGCGTGGTGGGCCGGGGACCTGGACCGCGCCCTGGTGTACCTCAGCGCGACAGATCCGATCTCCTCCCCGCCGCCCTACACCTACCTCTCGAACTACCCCGCCGAGATGAGCGCTGAGGCAATCGTGGACCTGCACCAGCCGCACATCGAGGCCACACGCTACTACGGCGACGGCTTCCCTGCCTGGTGGATGAACTTCGGGCCGGGCATTATGGCCGGCTTCGTCGGCAGCGAGGTCCACAGCGTCTCCGAGCCCTCGGAGACGGTCTGGTTCACGCCCGCGGCGCCGACCTCTCTACGGGACCTGACACTGAGCTTCGATCCTGACGACGCCTGGTGGCAGCGTGTTCGAGCCCTGACCGCAGCCGCGGTCGAGCGCTGGGACGGCGACGTTGCGATCGGCCACACCGACCTCGGCGGCAACCTCGACATCCTGGCCTCGCTCCGCGACACGCAAGCCCTGGCGATGGATCTCATCGACTGCCCCGAGGAGGTCGACCGTCTGGTCGGCGAGATCACCCGGCTCTGGATCCGCACCTACGATGAGTTGGATGCCCTGATCCGCCCCGCGTGCCGCGGCACCACCTGCTGGACCCCGCTCTGGTCGCCGGGCAAGACCTATATGCTGCAGTCCGACTTCTCCTACATGATCTCGCCGGCGATGTTCGAGCGCTTCGTCATGCCCGACCTCGTCGGCTGCTGCGAGATGCTCGACCACGGCTTCTACCACCTCGACGGCAAGGGTGAGATCCCGCACCTCGATATGCTGCTCTCCATCGAGCGCCTGCGGGGCATCCAGTGGATTCCCGGCGACGGGCAGCCCGAGCCCCACGAATGGCTGCCGCTCCTGAAGCGCATCCGCGACGGCGGCAAGCTCTGCCAGGTCTTCGTCAGCCCGGAGGGCGCCCGCACCATCGTCGACGCGCTCGGCGGCAAGGGCTTCCTCCTCGTGATCAACCACGACAACCGGGACTTCCGTGACCCCGAGCGGGCGGAAGCGTTCATACATTCGCTACGGTGAAGCCCTGAGGTCGACTGGTTTGGCCGTTTGTCCCCTTGCCCACCTGAAAGGAGTGACCGATGCAGAAGTTGAATTTCGACGCTGATTGGCGTTTCCATCTCGGGGATCCACGAGGCGCGATGTGGCAAGCGCCCGACGAGTCGACGTGGCGCCTGATCGACCTGCCCCACGACTGGTCGATCGAACTCGACCGCTCACCCGAGGCGCCGAGCAGGGCCTCCGGCGGCTTCTTCCGCACGGGCCGCGGCTGGTACCGCAAGGCCTTCGAGGCGCCCGAAGCGTGGGCCGGCAAGCACGTGATGATCGAGTTCGAGGGCATCTACATGAACGCCGAGATTCGCCTCAACGGCAACGTCCTGACACGCCACCCCTACGGCTACACGAGCTTCCACCTCGATCTGACACCCTACCTCAAGCTGGGCGAGCACAACGTCCTGCAGGTGGTCGTCGACAATGACACCCAGATGAACAGCCGCTGGTACTCGGGCTCCGGCATCTACCGCCACGTCTGGCTGAGGGTCGCCGAGCCCCTGCACGTCGCGCCGTGGGGCGTCTACGTGACCACGCCCGACATCTCATCTGAGAACGCGACGATCAACGTCGAGACGACATTGGCCAACCACGACCCGGACGCCGCCTACGCCGCACTGCGCTCTCACGTCACGACGCCCGACGGCACCGTCGTGGCGAGCGCCGAGAGCGCCGCCGTGGTGGCTGCCGGTCTCTTCGAGACGGTGACCCAGCAGATCGTAGTCGAGGACCCGGCTCTCTGGAGTCCTGAAAGCCCCACCCTCTACGAGCTACGGACGGAGCTCATCGTCGAGGATGAGATCATCGACACCGCCCTGACGCCCTTCGGCATCCGGTCTCTGCGCTTCGACGCATCGGAGGGCTTCCTGCTCAACGGTGAGCAGACCCTGCTCTATGGCGGCTGCGTCCACCACGACGACGGCGTGATGGGCGCGGCCTCTTTCGACCGCTCCGAGGAGCGCAAGGTCGAGCTCTTGAAGGCCAACGGCTACAATGCGATTCGCTGCGCGCATAACCCGCCCGCGCCCGCCTTCCTGGATGCCTGTGATCGCCTTGGGATGCTCGTGATCGACGAGGCCTTCGACTGCTGGCGCGAGGGCAAGATGCCCTACGACTACCACACCGCCTTCGCCGACTGGTGGCAGCGCGACCTCGATAGCATGGTGGTGCGCGACCGCAACCATCCCAGCGTCATCATGTGGTCGATCGGCAACGAGATCGGTGAGCGCAACGGCAGCTCCGATGGCTTGGTGTGGGCACACCGGCTGGCGGATTGCGTGCGCGACCTCGACCCCACGCGACCGGTCACCTCGGGCGTGAACGGTATGGGTATGGGGGCCGACCCCAACTGGCCCGAGACCGACGTGATCTTCAGCGCGCTCGATGTCTGCGGCTACAACTATCAGGAACGCCGCTACCGTCCTGATCACGAGCTCCATCCCGACCGCATCATCTACGGTTCGGAATCGACCGCCGGCGAGGCCTTCGACCACTGGATGAGCGTCCTGGAGCTCCCCCACGTGATCGGGGACTTCGTCTGGACCTCCCTCGACTACCTCGGCGAGGCCGGGATCGGACGCGTACACTTCGACGAGACCCTCCAGGGCTTCTTGGGCGACTATCCGTGGCACCAGGCGAACTGCGGGGACCTCGACCTCTGCGGCTGGAAGCGTCCCCAGTCCTACTACCGCGATCTTCTCTGGAAGCGGGGCGATCCTCTCTACATCGCCGTCCACGATCCCGTGCCCGACGGCAAGGAGCCCAAACCCACCTACTGGGGCTGGCCCGAGGTCTGGCACAACTGGACCTGGCCCGGTCACGAGGGGGAACGCTTCAGGGTCGACGTCTATGCTGCCTGCGACGAGGTCGAGTTGCGGCTCAACGGCACCTCGTTGGGCAAACAGCCCGCGGGCCGCGGAGCGCGCTTCATCGCGAGCTTCGAGGTGCCCTATGCGCCCGGCACGCTCGAAGCCGTGGGTCTGACTGACGGGAAGGAGGTCGCAACCCTGGCGCTGGCGACGACCGACGCCCCAGTGAGCCTGCGGTTAACGCCCGACCGCCCCGTCATCGCGGCAGAGCCCGGGGATCTCAGTTTCGTCACCGTCGAGGTTGTCGATGAGAAAGGGCGCGTCCACCCGAGTGCCGACCCCACAGTCTACTTCACCGTCGTCGGCGAGGGCACGCTGGCAGCCGTCGGCAACGGCAACCCGACGAGTGAGGAGCTCTATCGCGGCAACGCACGACGCGCATTTCGTGGGCGATGCCTCGCCGTTGTGAAGGCGAACGGGACGCCCGGCACCGTCACGCTCCGCGCCCAAGCCGACGGGTTGGATATCGCCGAGGTCACGCTGCAGGTCGTCGCTTAGCGCGGACCTGTGTCATCCGATCGACGGTGGCGGCCCACGGGTGTAAGCCGCTACCGTCGCCGAGACCATCAGCGCACATTGAAGCAGGTGACAGGTGCGCAGCTGACGTGCATAGCGAGGAGGTGTCTATGCGTAGGAAACACATGGCGATGCTAACGTTGGTAGCAGCCGTCGCCCTGTTAGCAGTCAACACAGCACGGCTATCGGCCTCAACCGACGACTTACCGCCCCGGCCCACCACCGTGCCCACGGCAACGCCGGAGCCACCCCAGCGCGTGCCCACGGGCGGCTCCATCCGGCTGACCACCGACGGGCCCACAGACGCCCTGTGGACGGCGGTACAGTGGCAAGACGGGACCGGCGATTGGCACCCCGTCACCGGTTGGCAGGGCCCCTTCGGCCCTTACGGCTTCGTCGGCTGGTGGTTCTCGCCGCGCGACCTCGGCACGGGTCCCTTTCGTTGGCAGATCCTGGACGGTCTGGAGGGCGACGTGCTGGCGGTCAGCGACGTCTTCAACCTCCCCGATCACCGTGAGACCACCCTGTGGATCCACGTCACGCTCCAGGCACGAGACCTCGACAACGAATCGGGTATAATGGCCAGGTGAATCGAAAGCAAAAGAGGTCCTGAGGGAACCATCGTGCGAACCCTACGTACCGTGGCGTTGATCCTGCTGGTCCTGTCCGTCGTGGGCTTGGTTGCGGTCGCGCTGGTCGTGAGCCATGACTACCGCGATCGCATCTTCCCCGGCGTGACGATCACCGACCCCAGTGGGGCCGGCTCACCGATCCGGGTCGGCGATCTGGGCCGTGCTGCGGCCCGCTCGCGGGTACGGTCCGCACTGGGCACACCTGAGGAATGGGACCTTACGGTGCATCTGGATGAGGATCATGTCTGGACCCTGACATGGGCCGACGTGGATCAGTCCTTCGCGGTGGACGAAGCCGTGGACCGAGCCTATGCCGCAGGTCGTGACCGGCCCTGGGCGCTGGGCTTCCTGCGCGTGCTGAACCCCGTGCCGGTGTCGATCCCACTAAGCACCGTGCCCGCTGACGCGGCGCTGGTGCGCGCGATCGCCGAGGACATCGCTTACGCGGTCGCCGCCTCACCGCGCGACGCGGAGCTCACCATCGTGGACGGGCGCGTCGTCGCGACACCGGCGCACCCCGGTCGCCGGGTGGAGCCGGGAGCGGTCGCCGCGCAGCTTCTCGAGGCGCTCTCAGGTCACGAGGCTGGGGTCGTGCTCGAGCCCATCGCGGTGGCCCCCACCCTCACCAGCACCGATCCGGCGCAGTCGCAGGCAGCGGGCCTGCTCGCCGAGCCGTTCATCCTCGTCATTTACGATCCGCTGACCGGCGATGCGGAGGCCGGCGGCTACCGAACGGAGGTTCCCGTCTCCGCGCAGCAGCTCGGCGAGTGGATGCGTAT
>JAXGUU010000059.1:0-14760 GCA_040774145.1 Anaerolineae bacterium | reverse complement strand
TCGAACGCCTGCTCGCCGAGTTGGCTGATCCCGCCGCGCAAGCGAATGATGCCCAACTGGCTCGGCTAGGCGCCCTGGCAGCACAGGCCGACAGCTTTGAGCCGCTCCCTGATCCGCAGCACGACCGGGACGCCGTGGGCCCGCAGGCAGAGGCCTTCCAGGGCGTGTGGACGACCGCCGCCAAGATGCGCAGCAGCGGGGAGCTGCTGCGCCTGGGACGGCAGATCAGCTGTCCGGTGATCGCCATCCACGGTGACCACGATCCCCACCCGGCGGAGGGGGTTGCCAAGCCGTTGTCCGATATGCTGCCCGACTTTCGCCTCGTCCTGCTGGAGCGGTGTGGTCACAAGCCGTGGGTCGAACGCCACGCTCGCGACCCGTTCTACCGTGCGGTCAGGGCATGTTTGACGCACCGAGGCTCAAGGCGGCCCGCATCACGTCTGCCCGATCAACAAGGAGACCTATGAAGCTCAGTCTGGTTCTATCGACGCATGCCGCGCAGTTTGAGGCTGTGGCGCTCAAAGGGGATTTCGAGGCCAACGTCGCCAAGATCGCGGCGTGGGGCTACGATGGCGTTGAGCTGGCGATTCGCGACCCCGCGCTGGTCGAGGTCGATGCCCTAGCGCGCGTCGTTGACCGCTACGGACTGGTCGTCCCCGCGATCGGCACCGGTCAGGCCTGGGGCGAGGAGGGGCTTTCCTTCACGAGCCCCGACCCCGACGTGCGCACGGCGGCGATCCGTCGCATCCGGAGCCATATCCCCCTTGCCGAGCGTTTCGGCGCGGTCGTCATCATCGGCCTGATCCGCGGCATCACCCCCGAGGGCCAGGACCACGCGACATCGATGGCCCTCTTCGCCCAAGGCATGCGCGCCTGCGGCGAGGCCGCGCTCGGCACCGGCGTCCGCTTCGCGATCGAGCCGCTCAACCGCTACGAGACCGACCTCATCCACACCGTGGCGGACGGGCTGGCCTTCCTCGACGCCGTCGGCATGGACAACGTCGGCCTGCTCGTCGACACCTTCCACATGAACATTGAGGAGCCGAGCATCGAGGCGAGCCTCCGCGCCTGCGGAGATCGCGCCTTCCACGTCCACGTGGCGGACTCCAACCGCTGGTATCCGGGCGCCGGGCACATCGACTTCGGCAGCGTCGTGGAGACGCTGCGGGAACTGGGCTACGACGGCTGGATCTCAGGGGAGTTCATGCCCAAGCCCGACGCGGAGACCGCAGCCCGGCACGCCATCGCCCACATGAGGCCGCTGCTCGGCACCTGACCGCACCCCACCCTTCCGGGAAGCTCGCAGGAGCCCCCGGCAACGCAGCGGGAGCGTCGGACGCCCGATCCCGCACGACGCAACGGGCCTGCGAGCTTCCCGGAAGGTGGTCGCCACGCTGACACGTGATCATCCAGGCGCGAGCACGGTTTGACACCTACCCATGCTCTCTATACTGGTCAGTAGGCCCGCCACCACGCAACCGGGTGGTCGTTCCCTAGCTCCCACCGTCAAGGGGTGACCGGTGATGACCGATACGTCCGCTACCCAGATGAAAAGTCGCCGGCCGATTGCCGTCCTGCTGCTGGTACAACTCCTCAACGGCGTCGTGGTCTCCGCCCAGCGGTACTTTTTCCCGGTCTACGTCACCGACGCCCTGGGGGCAACAGCCGTGCTCGCGTCTTCGTTGGTCTCGATGGCCCAGGCAGCGGGCATGGTGGCGGCGATGGTCGGCGGAGGTCTCACGGACACCCTCGGTCGGAAGTGGACGCTCGTGACCGGTCTCGTCTGTTTCGTGGTCAGCAGCGCCGCGTTCCACGCTCGCCTCCCGTGGCTCGTGGGGGCCCTGTGGTTGATCAGTGGGTTGGCGACGAGCCTGGAGTCTCTAGGCGCTCAGAGTTACCTGATCCGCGCCGCAGGCCGACAGCACATCGGCACGCTCTCCGCCCTCTACCACTGGGGCTTCACGCTCGGTGGCGCCCTGGGCAGCCCCTTCGCCGGCTACATTCTGGATACCCGCGGCTATCACCTCTTCGCGCGGCTGCTGACCGGCCTGGCCGTGGTCAACACCGTGCTTGCCGTAGCCCTGTTGCCTCGGCTTCAGCGCCGTCGACAACCACAGGACCGACCGCCGTGGCATAGCGTCGTGACGGGCTATGTAGATGTCGTGCGGCAGCCCATCGTGGCCCGACTGGGTCTGCTGCGCTTCCTGCCGACCTGCTACTACGGGATGAGCGGGGTGCTCATTCCCCTCCTGATCTACGCCAACACCGGCACCAAGATCTCGGTTGCCGCGTTCGCCACAACCAGTCAGATTCTAGCGACGTTGGCACAGCTTGTCACAGGGCGTGCTGCTGATCGCATCGGACCGCGCACACCGACGTTGATCGCGATGGGTGGTGTCACATCGGCAGCCTTGGGGCAGGCCATCTTTGCGCGACAACCGTGGGGGCTCTTCGCCTTTGGCTGCCTGGGGATGGCCTCAGCGTGGTCGCTTTCCACCCTCATGCTGGTCCTCGTCTCCGACGCCATCCCTGCCCACGAACAGGGACGCGTGCTGGGCGCCCTCGACCTGGTCTGGAACCTGGCCATGGTGCTCAGCATCCTCGTGGGGGGCCTGCTCATGGAGATCCGCTCCGGCTTGCCCTTCGGCGTGGCCGCCGTGCTCGGCTTGGGCGGCGTCTTCGCGGTTGCTGCGTACTTTCGCCGGCCCGGCGACACCATGGTTGCGGGAGCGTGAATCGCAGCGGTTGGGCCTCGCCGGCGAGCGTGCCGCCATCCAGGGATCGCCGGCTACACCGGCCCCTAGACGCCAGACGCAGCGAGAGGCGCCGAGCTTAGTGCTCGGCGCCTCCTCTGCTTGTGGAACCTACCGGGTTCCGCCAACACCCTATGTTAGAAGCACTCGCCTGACGTTAGCTGCGGACCTCAACACCCGAGCGGCGCGTGCTCAACCCCAGGGCGATCATCCCCAGACCCGCGACGAACAGGAGGCCGAAGAGCGGCGCGCTGTTCCCACCGGTCGCCGGCAGGAGCATCCCCGGCTCGCGGGCGGCATCGACGCTGATCACAGCGGTCAGCGCGGGCTCACCACCGACCAGGCCCATCGCGTAGACCGTGTAGACCGTGCCTTCTTCCAGCCGAATGCCGGGCAGGCTCAGAGCGACGGTGTCCGTACCGGATACGCGGGCCTCCAGATTGTAGGTCCCGGCATCGACGGGCAGGTAGTCACCCACACCCTTGAAGGGGATGTCGCCGAACAGGATCGGGCCACCGGTGACGGCGATGTCGACGGCGGGCGCATCAGGTGACGCGTGCACGAAGCGCACGTGGGCCTTGCCCTCGGCGGGCAGCGCATTGTTGTCGACCAGCACCAGCGGCTCGATCGCCGCGAGCTCACCCATAGCCACGATCGTGTAATCGGTGTCGCTCTGCAGATCCAGATCCGCCTCGATCACCACCGGCTCCGTGGCGCCCGCCGGGACGACCTGGATATTGCGCATGCCCTGCGGCACCTCAGCGTAGGGCGTGATGCCCTTGAACGGCGCGTTCTGGAAGGCGATGTTGCCGTCAACCCAGACATCAACCGCCGGCGCGTCAGGCGACGCGTGCACGGCACGCACCTCAGGCCCGGCGGACTGGGCGAAAGCGGGTACCGACAGACTCAAAGCCAACACCAGGACTCCTACAGCCGACAGTAAGCGTTTCATCTCTCTCTTCTCCTTGACACGATATTGATTCTTCTCTATTCAGGTTGGTTCCTTCGAACTGTTCACATAGTACCACAGTGTAGTTGTTTTGTCAAGTATCTGTATATATAATCTATTCATCACGGTGATATCCGGGAGGACAAGCAATCTGCGCCTTGCGAAGGGGCAGAGATGCTACCGCCGCACGGCGTCGGGCGCGGTCAGCCCCACCAGGCGCACGACATGATCCACCGGCGTCTCGAAGGTGAGCAACACCCGCACGGAGTCGCCCGGCGGCTCCGACTCCCGCATCGCCCACATGCTGTGGGCATAGGCCCCGCCCTCGATGCGGATCACATCGGTGCCGTAGCGCATCTGGCCCCAGCCCTGCTTGAGGAAGAGCACCTGACCGGGCCCCGGCTGCAGCCGGGTGTCCGCCGTCTCCCAGATCCCACCGGGCTCGAAGTCGAGCACCAGCTGCGTGGCGACGCCATCTTCGCCGTCCAGCGTCCGGTAGTGCAGCGCCACACCCCCCTCGATCTCCTCAACGGTCAGCGTGCTGGTGATCGGCGCCAGCTCGCGCAAGGGTCGCAGCGGGATCATCTCCGCCCAACGCTCCGGCGGCACAGGGCGTCCCAACGGCAGCTCGTAGCCCGGACGTCGTGGGCGCCCCCGGCCCTCCGAGCGCAGCACCAACCGGTCATCCTCCACCGCCATCTCATCGCTGACGAAGTGCCCCGCATCCCCACCGAAGTAGGTCATATCGATGCGCAGCGCGCGCATCATCGCCCGTCCGTGGCCGAAGGAGAGCAACCGGGTCGCGTCCCGGAACGCCGACACGCTCAGCGGCCCGCGTCTCAGCCGCCACACGCCGTTGTCCGGCAGGTGGAGGGCGAAGTCCGTTGGGAGCCGCTCGGTCGCCGGATCTCCCGGCTCACTCCCCTTCAGCAAGGCATAGGAACTCCACGTCAAGTCGCCGGGTCCTTCGGCTGCGTCCCAGAGCATCTGTGCCGCGCCGGCAAAGAGCGGCGTCGGGCGCAACCGGTGGGCGAGCAGATAGCAGGAGATCAGCCCCGTCGGCACGGCCCGCACCCCATAGTCCTGCCGGTGCGAGAGCCCCGTCTCCGCCGTCCCATCGCCGTGCAGCAGGTGCAGATCGAGCGTCAGATTACGCCAGACGGCGTCCAGCGCCTCGGGCACCTCACGGTGGTCGGCGAGCAGCAGCCACGAGCGGTTGTTCACCGCATCGTAGGTCCCGATGCTGCGCTCGATGTAGAAGCCCTCGGCATCGACGTCAATCCCCTCCGCCAGGTAGGCGTCGATCGCGTCCCCCACATCCAGGTCCGGGAAGAGCGCCTCCACCTGGGCCAGCGCCGCGGCGATCACCCAGCGGTGGTTGGGCGTGTGGAAGCCGCCATCGCGCATCCCGATCGCAGCCGACCGGACGAAGTCCCCCACCCTGTCCAGGAGCTTCTGCCACTGAGGGGAGGGGCCCTCAACCTCGCGTCCCAGCTCGAGCACCGTGCAGAGAACCTGCAGGATGAAGCCCACGTCGGGCGCCGAATCGATGTTGACCGTCGGGAGGTCGATGAGACCGCTGGGGCGCTGCTGCGCGATCAGGGCATCTGCGGCCCAGAGCATCCGCTCCAGGGTCTCCGTGGAGAGCTCGCCACCGGCAAAGGTGAGGTAAGCCCCCGTCGTCACCAGGCCGGCGGTCCCGTGAGGCGTGGGACGACCGTCATCGCTCTGCACCACCGCGCCGAACCACGGGCTCTGCGGGTCGGTGATCTGCGAGGCCAGCACGCGAACCAGGGATGCTTCCAGATGGGGCCGCAAGGCCACCAGCGTGAGGGATCGGTTCATGTCAGCTCCTATCGAAGGTTAGAAAATCGTTAGTGGGCGTCCGGCACGATCGCACCGTGCGCTCGCAGGCGGGATCGCAACGCCGCCAAGGGCACGTCGGACGGTGTCACACCGAGCTCTGCGGCAAGCGAGGCGACGGCGACGGCGGCCTGGCCCATCGCCATGCAGGGCGCCTGAACCCGCAGCGCGGAGTTCGCCAACCGATCGCTGCTCACGCACCGCCCTGCCGCGACCAGGTCACGGCTCCCCTTCGGGATCAGGGCGCCCAGCGGCACCGTCGGCACGACGCCTTCTCGCAACGGCGCCGGCTGGACGCCCGCCGAGGTGTGCACATCGACCGGATAGAAGGCGTAGCAGACCGCGTCGGGGTAGACGGTACCGGCGACGTAGTCCGCCACGGTGACCGTCGACTCACCCGCGATGCGATAGCTCTCGCGGACGCCGGTCTCGGGCGCCATCGCCGCCAGACGCGTTCCCTCACCGCCGGGCAGCGAGCGGACGAAGCGCAGCAGGCGCAGCAGCGCCTGCCGTCCCGCGATGTTGGCCCGAGTCTGGGCCGGCGACGTGCTGCTATCGGCACCCAAGACGTGTTGCGCGTTCTCGCCCCGCGAGCGCAAGAAGCGCATGAAGGGGGCATCCACGTGCGAGACGTCGCCGGGGTGCAGGTCGCCGACCGCCAGCGCCCGACGGTAACGCCGCTCGACCTCCTCGGGGTCCAGCGCCTCGAGGTCGTAGCCCTCCAGCCGAAACCAGAGCGTGCCCGGTTGCGTCTCCTCGCCCCGCTCCCGCGCGTAGCCCGCCATCGCCACGACATCGGCATCGCCGCTGCAGTCCACGAGCCGGCGGCACGCGATCTGATAGCGCACGCCTTTCCCGATCGCCGCGATCATCCAACCCTGGGCAGTGGCACGCACGCCGGTCGGCAGAGCATAGTAGAGAAGCCGGACCCCGGCTTCGAGGCAGGCATCCTCCGCCACAACCGCATAGAGAGGGCCGTTCAGCCGCACCTGGTGCAGCCAGTGGCGGTCACCGTAGGGCCGGGTGAAGTCGGGCAGCGTGCCGCCGTCGAGCGCCACCGTGCGCTCCACGAGTTCCCAGCCGATCCCGGCGATGATCTGCCGTCCCCAGGCGTGGAACAGGCCCGGAAACGCGATCCCCCCGGTCGTCATCGTGCCCCCAAGCTGGGAGCCCCGCTCGAGCACCGCGGTGCGCGCCCCGGCGCGCGCCGCCTGGATCGCCGCCACCGCCCCGGCAGTCCCACCGCCTACGACCAGGACGTCAACGTCCATCACCAACAGCTCCAACATCAAGCCATCACCGGGTTGAGGCGGATACGCACGACCTGTCCACCGTGGACGAAGAGCTGGTAGTTGCTCTCGTCGCCGTTGCGGATGAAGTCGACCACCCATCTGTCGCCATCGAAGTGCCCCTCCTCCACCGTGAGGAAGTTGAGCTGGGTGGCCTGGCGCGACAGCAGCGTGGCATAGGGGTTGGGATCCCGCGGGTCGGGTCGGCGCGTGAACTCAAGCCCCACCCCGGCACCCGCCAGGTAGAACTCGGCCTCGCCCGCCTCGATCAGGATGGCGCGTCCGCGTTCCTCGAGGTGCCGGCGGTTGACCGGATCGCGCATGTTGATCGTCGACGAGAGCCCGTGCATCGCACCGGCGCTGATGAACTTGGCCTCGACGTGCCAGTGCTCCAGCCGCAGGTACTGCTTGTCGGCAAACTCGTCCTGAAGAATCGCGTGAACTCTGCCCGTGCCGCGGTACTTGATCAGCAGCGGCGCCAGCGCCGCCAGCGCCTTCATCGAAATGGCCATCGTCAGGGCCTCGTCGCTGAGCGTGCCGTCGTGGAGCAGCGCGCTCTCCGCGCCGAAGCCGCAGATGCCGATCGCCCCCAGCTCTGCCACGGCCCAGATCGCATTCATCGCGTTGGCCACGCCCATGGGGGCGGACTCGGGAATGAAGAGGGCGTTGTCGGGCCGGGCGTAGCGCCGGGCGATCCGGGTGAAATCGCGCTTGGCGGGGCGGTAGATGTCGGGACAGAGCAGGTCGAGCGCCGGCGCCGCGATCTTCCAGATGTCGAGCACGCGGCCCACCGCAGCACCCGAGTTGTAGTTGAGGCCGGGTTCCTCAATACCCATCTCGCCGATCCAGGCGTTGGTGATGAGCGGGATATCGTAGATCGCCCGACCGGCCTCGGCGAGCTCGTTGATGAAACGTGCGTGGTGCCACGCGGAGAAGGCCTCGTGGGCGTGGCGTCCGAAGGTCCCCCGCCAGGTCGGCGCACCGGTGCAGACGCCGGTGTCTTCCAGCTCGACGCCGCGGATCGCCTCGGGGACGGGCAGCGCGTAGTCGGCCTCGCCCAGGTCCGAATAGTCACGGTCGGTGCCGCCGATACCCATCTCGTTCTCGATCTGGACCGCGACGACGGTGCGCTCGTCACCGTCGTAATCGCGCAGAAAGCCCATCACCTCACAGAAAGCCTGCCGGTCCCGCTCGAGCGTCGCCCGACAGTGGGGTGAGAGCGCGGGCATCACCACGCCGCCCACCCCCAGCACGAGCCGGTAGGTAGCGGGATCACGTTTGATGTACTCGGGAACGTAGTTGGGGTGGCCGTTCTTGCTCGTGCCGAACCACAGGACGATCAACTTGAGACCGGCAGCGCGGGTCTTGTCAATGAGGTCGCGCAAGAGCGTCATATCGTAGACATCTTGGCGCGGCTCGATCGCGGTCCAGTAGATAGGCGCCTCGAGGAGATTACCGCCATAGAGCTGCACGGCGCGAATCGCGCGGTCGATCATCGGCGTGCCCGTCGATGAATTGTGGGCCTGCAGACCCAGCAGCAACATCGGGTTGCCCTGTTGGTCCCTGAAGAAGTCGTTCACGGTTCCTCCTCTTCCGATGGTAGGTGCTCTCGTATCATAGGTTCTCACGTTGTTTCCATGGCGAACGCCCGCACAGACGCGGATCGTCGGTTCACGCCACGCGCCGACCGCAGGAGGACGCCTCCGCAGCGCTACGCGGCATCGGGGAGCATCCCCGCCGCTTCGAGGATCGCCCGCAACGCCTCACGACGCTCGTCATCGAGCAGCTGCAGCGGCAGCCGCGGGGGGCCACCGTACCAACCCAGCATGTCCATCGCCGCCTTCAGGCCACTCACGCCCCACCGGCTGGTCACCGCGAGGTTGACGGGCAGCATCCGCAGATGCAGGTCGCGCCCCTCCTCCATACGCCCGGCGCGGAAGTGATCATAGAGCGCGAGGCAGGCCTCCGGCGCGATGTTGCCCAGCGCCAGGATCCCCCCGGTCACGCCGATCGCCAGCGAGGGGTAGAAGAAGTTGGCCGACCCCGACAGCACCTCAAACGACGCATCCGCCCGGCGCACCGTGTCCGCCATCTTGGTGAGGTTACCGCCGGTGTCCTTGACGCCGACGATGTTCGGATGGGCCGACAGCTCGACCAGCAGATCCGCCGGCAGGTCCATGCCCGTCGCCGGCGGGAGATTGTAGATCACGATGGGGATCGGCGCGGCATCGGCGACGGCCCAGTAGTAGCTCGCCAGGACAGGGGGCGTCATCTGGCCCTTATAGTAGCTGGGGTTGACGATGATGGCGGCATCGGCACCGATCTCGGCGGCTGCCTCCGTCATCCTGATCGTGTGAACCGTCGACTCGGCAGCGGTGCCGGCGATCATCAGCTTGTCCCGCGGGATCGCCTGACGCGCGGTCCGCAGCACCTCGAGCCGCTCAGCCTCGTCCAGGAAGACCCACTCGCCGTTGGAGCCCAGGACGATGTAGCCACGAAGGCCCGTCCGGTTCCAACGCTCCAGGTTGGCGGCCATCTTGTCGTGGGCGACGGCGCCGGTCTCATCGAACGACGTGACAATGGGGGTGAAGACCCCGTGGAGTGAAAGGGAACGCTCGGTCATAGGTGTCGCCTCGTTTCTAGGATGGTACGTCGGCGCAGAACAGGATCGTCCCACCGGCTACTCCGCCGTGCAGGCGGGGCAGAGAGCGGGACAGCTTCCCGCCCCACTAACGGGTGGAATGCAGCATCTCCGGTTCATCGCGAGCCGCACCCCGCAGCGTCCCGGCCCGCACGGACCGGATCAGCGCCAATGTCGAACCGCTCGGCTCGACGCCAAGTTCCTCAGCGAGGATGCGTACGCAGACCTCGCCCTGCCGAAGCGCCGCGCCCCGTTGCCCGGCTAACGCCAACAGTCGGATGACATCACGATGTACGCGCTCACTCCAAGGCTCAAGCTTGAGTTGTCGCCACGCATAGCGCAACGCGTCATCGTAGGCTGCGGTTTCCGTGTAGTGCTCAACGAGCCGGGCCAGCAGCTCCAGCACCTGACGGCGGAGGCGTTCCCGCTGCAACAGCTGCCATTCCTCAAACGCCGGCGCATCAGGGATCGAGAAGCCTTCCAGGAAGCCGCCCTGGTAGAGCATGACCGCCTGCCGCAGTCGCTCGTGCGCGCCGTCGCCGCCGGCGCCCGCGATCTCAGGGCGGGACAACGCATCAAACGTGCGCACATCCACCCATACCTCGCGCGCGGCGCCCAGCGCAACGGAATGGCGGGTGGTAGCGAGGAAAACGGGGGTCAGCGAGCGAATCTGGTGGCGTTCGCCCAGAAGGTGCCGCAGATCCGTCAGCGCCTGGCTGAGGGTATGCCTGGCTCTCGCCTCCGGCGACTCGGGCCAGAGCAGGCCCGCCAAAGCCTCACGCCGGTGCGGACGACCGGCTTCGATCGCGAAGTAGACGAGCAGCGCTCGCTCCTTGTCGGTCCGGAACCCGGTGAGCAGCTCGCCCTGCAGCGTCACGCGAAGGGAGCCCAGGGTCACGATGCTTAGCTCTGCCATAGCGAACTCCTTTGATCAAGACACGATCAGGAGATGCAACCAGCCAAGGGTCAAGCACGCGGCGGACGTGAAGCAGAGCGGCGATCCATCGAAGACGGTGCACCAAGCGCGCAGTCTCCCCTCTACACATATCTTAGCCTGGATCGCGCAGAGGCACAAGCGCTCTTTGCCTTCTTTTGATGCTCTGTTGACAGTTCTTTTGGACTGGGCTATCGCCTACGATGCGGTCTTCGACTTTCCCGCGGAGTGGGGTGAGATCAGCAACATTCGCACCGATATCGACTTCAGGATGCTATGGCTTAACCACGTCCTGCCGAAGGTTCAGAGCGAGTTGTCCGACGAACACGGGGCGTACATCAACCTGCCGAAATGGGAGTTCATCCGCCGGGTCACGGGCACCCCCCTGGGTGGCTTCTATGCCCCTGACTCCCCCATTATGCCGGGCCCGGCAGTGCTGTTGAATAACTACTTCGCGACCGGCTGGGTTGCCGAGGTGCAGATCCGGGCCGGTGGGACGGTGCAGCAGAACCTTGGACGCGTGTATAGCCTCAGCTCCCGGGATGCAGCTGAACTGTCAGCCATGGGTCTGGACGTGGCATCGCTGCTGGCAACCATGAACGCGAAGACCAACATCGAAGCGGACCCGGACGCCAGACAGGCCCTCGCAGACGTTTTCAACCTCACCGGTGTGATCACCGCCCCCGTGTTTCTGCCGCATAATCTCGAGGACTCGACGGTACCCGTAGAAGAGACACTGGTGTACCAGGCCATAGTCTCGGCAGCGGGAGCCGAGGCGTGGCTGGTTCGCGTCTACAGCGACCTCCCGGGCCACTGCCACTTCTCCAACGAGCAGGTGCTCACGCTCTTCGAGACGATGGACACGTGGCCGGATACGGGCGTGCGGCCCAACCCACTGACCCTGCCGGGCTTCGTGGCGTTCCACGTCACGCACCTCCCGCTGGCTGTGCGGGGAGAGTAGGGTGCCGAGGGTGCTGTAGGCGTTCGGTGGGGCAAGATAGCCCGACCATCACGGGCACGTTGCATGGCTTATGCACGAAAGACGGGGGGCTGTGATGGCCCCCCGTACCCTTAGGAGCGAGCAGGCACACGCGCCGCGCCGTCCGGACGCGCGGCGAATTGGCATTCGCCGCAAGCAGTGAACGTGAGGAAGTGAAACCATCCACTGTCCTCGCGATGGTGGTCAACGCGCGATCCCGCCCAAGGCCCGCAGCCAACCCCTTGGGCGGGAGGGGAAGGCCGGTCAGGCAACTTCGCGCAAGGCCGAACACGATCTCGTACGCCGACGATGCGGCAACGCGTATCAGTAGCGCGATTGGCCCGATCCATGTACAATGGAGACTGGATTTACCCAGTACCCAGGAGCGGATATGGCGCTGTCCGACACAGACCCAAGAGCAAAGGCCCTGCAGCTTCAGCTGCTCCGCGAGGCCCCAGTGTGGCGCAAGGTGGGGCTGTGGGCCGAGCTGAACGCAGCAGCCCGCGTCCTCGCGCTGAGTGGCTTGCGGGCCCGCCATCCCGACGCGGACGAAGCTGAATTGCGCCGCCGCCTGGCCGATGTGCTGCTGGGGCCGGAGCTCGCGGCCCGTGTCTACGGGCCATTGCCGGAGGTTCCGCGTGATTCCTGAGCCGATTGCGGTGACCTTGCTCGTGATCGAGGTGTTGGACAGGTTGGACATCGCCTACCTGGTAGGTGGCTCGCTGGCAAGTACCGCGCATGGCGAACTGCGAACAACACTCGATGCCGATTTGGTCGCCGATCTGCGCCCTGAGCACATTGCGCCCTTTGTGAAGAGCCTGGAGTCGGCCTTCTACGTGGACGAGGGTATGATCCGCGAGGCGCTCGACCGCCGAGGCAGCTTCAACCTGATCCATCTGGAAACGATGTTCAAGGTGGATGTGTTCGTCCCGAGACCGCGCGCGTTTGACCGGGAGCAGATCAGGCGGCGCGCGCGCCAAGTGGTGGTCGCGGAGCCCGAGATTGCGATCTATTTTGCCACGGCTGAGGACACCATTCTGGCGAAGTTGGAGTGGTATCGGCTGGGCGGTGGTGTCTCGGAGCGGCAATGGCGCGATGTGATCGGGGTCATCACGGTGCAGGCCGGACGTTTGGACACCGCATATCTGCGTCGCTGGGCCCCCTCGCTAGGGGTTACCGATCTGCTTGAGCAAGCACTGGCGGAAGGAGGCGCTCACTAGACCTATCGCAGCCTATCAGTCGAACCGGCGCAGCCCCGCCGCCCGTGCCGCGCGCACGGCTTCGGCGACCTCCACCGCGGTGACGCGGCGCCGCAGCGCGGGCTCCTGCGCCGCGCGGTAGGCAGGTCGGTACTGCGCCATCACGTTGACGTAGGTGTCCGGCGAGATCTCCTCGGCGAGGAAGCGCGCGATCTCGGCGGTGCCCGCCAACCCGTCAGGCAGCACGAGGTGCCGCACCAACAGCCCCCGCGTCGCGATGCCGTCAGCGTCGAGCGCCAGGTCGCCCACCCGACGGTGCATCGCGCGGACCGCAGCCTGGTTCACCGCCGGGTAATCACGAACGCCCGAGAGCCGCAGGCCCACCTCGGCGTCGGCGACCTTCATATCGGGCATGTAGATGTCGACCAGCCCATCCATCAGGGCGAGCGCCTGCGGGGCATCATAGCCGCCGGTGTTGTAGACGATGGGGAGCCGCAACCCGCCCTCCAACGCCAGGGCTAGCGCGGGGACCAGATGCGCCGCCACATGCGTCGGGCTCACCCAGTTGATGTTGTGGCAGCCCTGCGCCTGCAGCGCCAACATAATCTCCGCCAGCTCCTGAGGCGGCACCGGACGGCCCACGACCGCCTGGCTGATGTCGGCGTTCTGGCAGTAGATACAGTGCAGGTTGCAGCCCGAGAAGAAGATCGTGCCGGAGCCGCGCCTGCCGCGCAGCGGGTCTTCCTCGCCGTGGTGGGGGCCATAGCCGGCGACGATGATCACATCAGCGATACCGCACGGTCCGGCGCGCTGCGTCCGGTCGATGGCGCAATGGTTGCCGCAGAGGTGGCAGTCGCGCAAGGCAAGCGCCGCCTGCGCGACGCGCTCCTCCAACGCCTGTGCCGCTAGCTTCATCGCCCCTCCCACGAATCAGGCGCGCCTGAGGACGTCCTCAGGGCGCGCCGGAAAGCCCGTCACGCCGCGGGAATGGTCGAACTGGTAGATGCGCACCAGCGGGCGCGCCGTGTAGGGGAAGGCCCGCAGGTCGCAACCGCCCGCCCCCCCACCCAGCGCATCGCGTGCCCCGGACACGTCACAGACGTAGGCGGCGGTTGCGTGCAGGCGCCGCACCTCGCCCGGATGCTCATGAACTAGGTTGCGTACCTCGTGGGGATCGCTCGCCAGGTCAAAGAGCTGGCGATAGCCGCCGTTCGCCACGAAGATGTACTTCCATTCGCGGCCCTCAGCGTTGCGCGCCTCACGGACCATCACCTTGAAGAGCGGCGTGCCGGGTTCACCGTACATCCCCACCACACAGGGCCGCGCATTCGTTTCGCCCGAAAGCATGCCCAAGACATCGATCCCGTCCCGAGCCTCAACCGCACCCGAAGCTCCTGTGGCAATCGCGAACAGGTCGGTCAGGGTGACCAACTCGTCCCGGCGCACGTCGCCCGGCAGCTGCGCGGGCCAGCTCAGCAGGAACGGTACGTGGCAGGCAGCCTCGAAGAAGCTCTCCTTCTGCCAGGCGCCGTGATCGCCGAGATGGTCCCCGTGATCCGCGAAGAAGCAGATCAGGGTATTGTCCGCATCCGGACGGGCCTCGACCGCATCCAGGATGCGCCCGAGACAGTCGTCGATATACGTGATCTCCCCATAGTAGCGCGCCCGGAGCGTCCGCGCGCGCGCGTCGCTGATGTCGTCGGCGAAGATGGCGTAGTTCATCCACCGCAGCTGCTCGTCCATCAGGTCGGTCTCCGGGTCGCCCAGCACCGGATTGGGCATACGATCGGGATCGTACATTCGGTTGAAGGGCACCGGCGGCGCGAAGGGCGGATGCGGACCGATGAAGGAGACAAAGCCGAAATAGGGCCTCCGTTCGTCCGCGAACGCTTCGTCCGCGAACGCCAACTGCTCGACAGCGCGATCCGCCGCCCAACGCTCCACGGTCAGCTCCGCCGGCAGCGGGCTCACCTGAGGCATAGAGTACATCTCGGTCCGCTCCCCCATCAGCGCCTCGATGTAGTCGAACTCCGAGTGCTCCTCGGCGATCCAGCGCGCATAGGCGTCGCGCCGGCGCTGGTCGGGCGTGCCGTAGAGCTCCTCGCTGTGCAGGTGGACCTCGTAACCGAGATCCTCGTCCCAGGGTTGGGTGT
>JAXGUU010000058.1:0-14764 GCA_040774145.1 Anaerolineae bacterium | reverse complement strand
GACACCGCGCGATGCCCTGCCGTGGCCGGAGCGAACGTGGCACCTCAGGCGCGCCGACGAGCTGCCGACCTGGTCACTCTCCTGCTTCGTGGTCTGCAAGCCCTAGCGCCGGCGTGGCGTGGTCACAGCACTGATCGACGTAGGCCTGGAAGTCTATCCACTGGATACCAGCCTGACGCCGAGATCGTCGCACACGGGCTACGTCACAACCTTCGCGCGCGACCTCCCTGAATGACACGGAACGAGGCAGGGAACTATCGCCCGTCAGGCATCCTCTTGGCCCCCGATCCGGTCGTCCAGCCACACCACCTCGGCCCTGGGCGCGCCGTGCATCGCCGTCACGCGTGCGGGGCGTCCTCGTAGATACACCCTCTCCAGGACGATGCCGTCCCAGCCTTCGGGCATGACAATCGGGCCGGAGAACCAGTCCTCGAACCGCTCCTGCCAGATGTCCATACGCGTCAGGCCCATCATCAGGCCCGCCATCAGGCTACCGCGCCCGGTGATGAAGACCGTGGTCACCGCATCGGGCACCCGTTGGTAGTGGCGTCCTGTGAGCGCGCTCTCCGCGCTCATGAAATAGGGGTCTACGAAGAAGGGCAGGTTGCCTTCGTCGAAATAGGCGCGGGCAAGCTCCCGATCGCCCAGTCGGGCGGGAATGACGCCCAGGAAACCCGAGAGCATCGGTAACGCCAGGTAGCGCTTGAGGTCGTGGTCGATGAAGAACCGGAAGGTGGCCTCGTCCACCTGCGGGCTGTGGCTGTAACCGTAGGGAAAGAAGGCCATCAGCGACTCCGGCGGCATCGAGTCTCTCACCTCGCAGTTCTCGTACTGCTCCACATAGCCAAGCTCGGGATGAATCGGGATGTAGAGCGTCTCGGCAATCGCCTGCCACACGGGGTTAGTCGGATAGCCAAGCCTCTCCGCCATCCGGTTGGCGTGAGCGAGCACGATCCGGCAGGTGATATTGGTGAACGAGTCGTTGTCCACGTTGTCACTGCCCTCGTCGATCCCGGTCACGAAGAGCATCTCATAGCCGCGCTCGGTCCTCTCGACGCGACTCACGATCCACTCCGCCACGCCCTTGACGGTGGGCCAAGCGCGCTCTCTGAGGAAGATCTCATCTCCACTGACCTGGGAGTAGGCCACGAAGGCCATCGCCACGTCAAGGTTGACGTGTTGCTCGCCGGCACCGCCCGCTCCACCCGCCGACACACGGGTCACCTCGTCCCCGGTCGTGCCGCTCTGCCACGGGAACTGAATGCCATGATAACCGTTGATCATCGCGTTGTGACGCGCCGCCGGCAGCCGATCAAAGCGATAATCCAGAATCGCGCGCGCCGCCGCCGGGTCGGTCAGCAGGGGCAACATGAACATGAAGCTCTCGGTATCCCAGAAGACGTGGCCCTTATAATGGTCGCGCTGGCTGAGACCGAAGGGGGCCATACTTTGCGGTGAGGAGGGGTGGATCGTGGCATAGAGATAGAAGAAGGAGGCATCGACCAGATCTTGCCACGCCTCGCTCGCCCCCAGGATCCTCACGCGGCCCTCCCAGAGCTTCGCCCAGGCCTGGCGGTTCTCGTCCCTCAGGCGAGCGAAGCCCTTCCACTGCGCCAGCTTGATCATGCGCACGGCTTGCCAGTGCGGCTCAGAGTGCAGAGTGCCCGGCACGTAGCTGGTCATGAGCATGAAGCGGTAGACCTTGCCCGGCTCCGCTCGCACACCGTAGCTCTTGGTCAGCCGCTCCTGCTCGTAGCCCCACTCGTCACCAACCTCGCCGAACTCGCCATCGCCCTCACACACCAGGTACGTGGCGACCCCCGCCGTCGGCGACCGGTGGTCTGTACCGGCGCCGTCGCGGCTCTCAAGCCAGAGCACGCCGTCGCAGTCGGCGTTCGGTACGACCGTCAGCCGCGTGCGAATAGCCAACCGCGTCGGATCGAGCAGCGTTGAGAAGCGCAGATCACAGGCCTGCTTCACCGTCAGCGTGACCTCCTGGACCACGATGGAAGGGCTCGAGCGACTTGCGTAGACTAGATGGGTCCCATCGAGACGCTGACCGCGTGCGTTGGTGAACTCGAAAGTCGTGACCAGCTCGCCGCACGAGAAGTCGTAGCTCTGCTCGACGAGACGATAGCCACCCGGGTTTCTCAAGAGCGAGCTGCCATCCATCGACAGATTGAGCTCTGCGGCGGGCACCGGAGCGAGGGCCTCCACCCCGAACCGCTCATGGCTGCCGGTAAAGCCCGCTAGCAGAGCCGACTGTCCGGTGAATGGGCACGTCGTCACACGCAGCCCGACAAAGCCGTTGGCCACATAGGCGGGCTGATGATCCTCGGTGGCCTGAGTGATCGTATGAGTTTTCACAGTTCGACTCCCAGGGGTGTCTGTAGGCCTAGTGCTTGAAGCTGCGTTGACCGGTGAACACCATCGTCGCGCCGGCTTCGTTGACCGCCTCGATCACCTCGAAATCACGCAGCGAGCCGCCGGGCTGGATGACCGCTGTGACGCCCTCCTGCAGCCCCACATCCACGCCATCACGGAAGGGGAAGAAGGCGTCCGAGACCATCACCGCGCCCTTCAGGCCCCCGTGCTCGGCCTCGACCTCCGCGTCAATCTCCGCCCGCAGCTCGGGCGCCAGGAATCGATAGGCCGACCCATGGCGCGTATAAGCCAGCCGCTCGGCCATGTTCCGGTACGCCTTGTCACGGGCGATGACGGCGACACCCACGCGGTCCTGCTCCCCGGCCCCGATCCCCACCGTGACACCGTCCTTGGCGTAGAGCACCGAGTTCGACGTCACGCCCGCCTCCACCATCCAGCCGAAGAGCAGATCGTCGATCTCGGCAGGCGTCGGGGCTCGCTGTACCTTGTACGATTCGCCCCTGCGCGTGGTCTCGGCCAGGACGAGGTCCTCAGGGCGCCGCGCCTGGGGCACGAAGGAGAGCTGTGCAATCACCGCCCCGTCAACCAAGCTCTTGAAGTCGACAAAGCGCTCGCCCGCGAACGACTGCAACCGGTCGATGTTGCCGATGCGCATAATCCGCAGGTTCTTGCGGGCCGCGAGGATCTCGACCACCCCCTCCTCATACTCGGGCGCCACGACGACCTCCGCGTACTGCGTCGCAATCGCCTCCGCCGTCGCCTTGTCGACCGCTCGGTTGAGCGCGACGCAGCCGCCGAAGGCCGCGATGTGATCGGCGAGGTCGGCCTTGACGTAGGCCTCCTCCAGCGTCGCACCGACCGCCACGCCTGAGGGGTTGTTGTGCTTCATCACTGCCGCCGTCGGACGGTCAGCGGGAAGGAAGCGCAGGATGTTCAGTGCATTGTCGGCATCGGTGAGGTTGATCTTGCCCGGGTGCTTACCGAACTGCAACAGCTCCACGTCGGAGACCAGATAGCGGCCCGGCGCGATCGTCGTCACCGCGCCCACGGTGAGGTTACCGTTGATCAGCTTGTAGAGCGCCGCCTCCTGTCCGGGGTTTTCGCCGTAGCGCAGTCCCTTGCGCTCACCTTCGATCTCCCAGGTCACCTTCTCGTAAATCAGCGTGGAGCGGTCCTCGTCCGAGATGAAGCTGATCTCCATCCGTGGCGGGAAGTTGTCATCCAGTATCGTGCGATAGGCTTTCTTCAGGTCGTCTGCCATGTGGCCTCCAATGTCATGGTTTGTCGAAACTTTGTGAAGGCCCGGGCCTTCCCAGGGGACACAGTTGCCCTCGCAAGGAGTCCGGGCCTTGCGAGGGTTTCTGCTCGCTAGACCAACGTGTAGGCGCCCGGCACCGCCGCCGGCGCCTGCGCCGCCAGGTAGGCGGCAATCGCGGCGTCGTAAGCCGCCGTGTGCGCAAAGGCCTTGCGGGCGTAGCGGAAACGCGTCGCCAGATCCAGCGCCCCCCCGCCTGCCGCCAACTCCGCGAGCAGCCCCGGGTAGTCTGCCGGGTCCACAACCGGCACCACCCTCAGATAGTTTTTGGCTGCCGCACGCAGCATGCAGGGGCCGCCGATATCGATGTTGGCGCGTGCCTCCTCGACCGTCACCCCCTCCCTGGCGACCGTCGCGCCGAAGGGATAGAGGTTCACAATCACCAGGTCGATCGGCAGCGCTCCGGTCCGTGCCAGATCTGCCTGATGCGCAGGGTTGTAGGTCTCGGTAAGCAGGCCCAGGTAGATCTTGAAGTCGAGCGTTTTGACCAAGCCGCCCTGCGTCTCAGGCTGCCCGGTATAGGCAGAGACAGACGTCAGCCGGCTCGCCGCCCCCTCGGTGCCGAGGATCTCGGCCAGGCGGGCATAGGTGCCGCCCGTAGAGTAGAAATGCATCTCCGGGTTGAGCGCCAACAGCCCGGGGATCAGCGTCTCAAGGCCGGCCTTGTCCGAGACACTGACGAGCGCGCGCCCGATGCTGACGTGATCATCCACCCGTTCAACGACATTGACCATTCTCTTCCTCCGTCTTCATGAGCCACCCCTGCAGGTACCCCGACACGGCTCCGCGCACCCCCATCCCCGGCCCTCCCCGGTGGGGAAGGGAGTCGGCTATGGAAGGGCCCGCTCGCGTCACGTCTCCTCCCCACCGTGTTTCGATTTGGTGCGCTTGAAGCGGAAGAGGTCCTCGCGCTCCCCCTCCTCCAGCTCCCCCTGAATCGCCGTTACCATTCCCGTGTAGTCGGGGATGAAGACCTGCTCGAGTGCGTTGATCCGCCGCTGCGTCTTACGCAGTTCGCGCGCCAACCGCCACGCGGTGGTGAGCGACTCGGCAAGCTGCGGCACGACATCCAACACCTGCTTGAAGCGCTCGGCTGCCTCATCCAGCGCTACGGTCGTGTTGCCCATCCCGTAGGAGAGCTCGGGCACCTCACCTTGCGCCCCCACGGTCGCGATGGGCACCCCCATAACACTGCGCGGGGTCACCTCGACCTCCAGCGACTTGTTCGCAGCCAGCGCAGCCCACTCCAGGTGCTCGCGGCCCAGTGTCAGTTGGGCAGCACCCAGGGCGCGGTAAGCGGCGGCCATCAACAGCGCCACCCGCGCCTGCTGCTCGGCGACCTTCTCGGCGTTCGCCGTCAGCTCCGCGATCAGTGCCTCTCGCTTCTTGTCGAGCACTTCGCGGCCCTCGCGCGCCAGGCTCAGCATCTTCCTGGCCTGCAGCAGGTCGGTAGCCTGCTTGCGCGGACCGCCCACGGACGACCTGGACCTGGGGCTCATGTCACGCGTCCTCTCTTACGCATGGTAATAGGCGTCGATCTCTCGATCCCGAAGCCGCGTTAGCTCCTCTCGCGGTAGGCGCGACAGCGCTCGCCAGCCGAGATCCAGGGTCGCCTCGATGGATCGGCGCTCAAACTGCCCCTGACGGATGAAGGTGCCCTCAAAGGCGGTACCGAACCTCAGGTAGGCCTGGTCCAGTGTGCTCAGGTCATCCTCACCGATCACCGAGGCGAGCGAGCGGGCGCTCTCAGCGCCGGCATAGGCCGAGTAGAGCTGAGAGACCAGATGCGGATGATCTGCGCGGGTGGTTGTCTCACCGATACAGTCCTTCATCAAGCGCGAAAGCGAGGGGAGTACAGCGACGGGCGGGTAAATGCCCTGCTGGAAGAGCTCGCGGCTGAGCACGATCTGCCCTTCGGTGATGTAGCCTGTCAGGTCAGGCACCGGGTGGGTGATGTCATCGTTGGGCATCGTCAGAATCGGCAGTTGCGTGATGCTGCCGTCGCGCCCCCTGAGGCGCCCGGTCCGCTCGTAGATCGAGGCGAGATCGCTGTAAAGATAGCCCGGGTATCCCTTGCGGCTCGGGACCTCCCCCCGCGCGCTGGAGACCTGGCGCAGCGCCTCGCAGTAGTTGGTCATATCGGTCAGCACCACCAGCACGTGCATGCCCTTGCGGAAAGCGAGGAACTCCGCCAGCGTCAGGGCCACCTTGGGCGTCACCACACGCTCGATCGCCGGGTCGTCCGCAAGGTTGAGGAACATCGCCACGCGGGCGAGCGAGCCCGTCTCCGAAAACGCATCGCGGAAGAAGGCCGCCACATCATGTTTGACCCCAAGCGCGGCGAAGACGATGGCGAACTGGGACATCGATCCGCTCCCCAGCAGGCGTGCCTGGCGCACAATCTGCGCAGCGATCTGGTCGTGGGGCAGCCCGTTGCCGGAGAAGATCGGCAGCTTCTGCCCCAATGCCAGCGTGCACATCCCATCGATGACCGAGATGCCGGTCTCGATCGCGTCCTGAGGGTAGTGGCGCGCGACAGGGTTGATCGGCTGCCCATTGACGTCCGCCCAATCCTCGGGCAGCGGGTCGGGTTCTCCGTCGATGGGCGTGCCCAGGCCGTCGAATACCCGTCCGAGCATCTCCTCCGAGACGGCGGTGTGCATAGGGCGCCCGGTCAACCGCACGCGCGTCTCGGCAATCGAGAGCCCCGCCGTGCCCGAGAAGATCTCCACCACGGCACGATCCTCGCCCGCCTCCAGCACGCGCCCCCGGCGGGCGACGCCCGCAGGTCCGATCACGTCGACGACCTCATCATAGCAGATGCCCCCGACGCCCTCGACAACCAGGATCGGGCCGTTCACCTGCGCAATGCCTCTGATCTCGCGCCCATCGATGCGGCGCACGTTATCGTCTGGTTGACCGGTCACGCGTAGCTCCGTTGCAGGGCATCCATCTGCCGGCTCAATTTTTGAGCGATAGACTCCAGCATGTCGGGTCTATCGTTCGGGACCGTTTGCCGGATGCGGAGCAGACGCGTGACCACCGGGAGGTCACGCACCACCCCAATCGGACAGCCTGCGGCGACCAGGCGCGCCGCTCGGTCGTGGAAAGCAACAATCAACTTGAGCATACCCACCTGCTTGTCGATAGCGGCGAAGGTGTCGATCTCGTCGGTGGCGTCCTGCTGGAGAAAGCCCTCGCGCAGCAGGCGCGCGGTCTCCAGCAGCAGCCGCTGATCGTCGGGCAGTGCGTCGGCGCCGATCAACTGGACGATCTGCTGTAGATGCCCCTCGCGCTGCAGGATCTCAAGAGCGCGAGCGCGCAACGCTGACCAGTCACCGAATCCCTGCGCCTCCCACCACGGCCCGAGGTCGTCCACATACTGGCTGTAACTCTTGAGCCAGTCCACCGCCGGAAAATGGCGCTGCGCCGCCAGCTCCTTATCGAGCGCCCAGAAGCAGCGCACGAAGCGCCGCGTCTGCTGCGTCACCGGCTCGGTGAAGTCCGCACCCGGCGGGCTCACCGCCCCGATAAGGCTGACGGAGCCCGTGGCACCGGCGAAGGTCGTGACGCGCCCGGCCCGCTCATAGAACTCCGCGAGGCGGGTCGAGAGATAGGCGGGGAAGCCCTCCTCCGCCGGCAGCTCCTCCAGTCGCCCCGAGATCTCGCGCAGCGCCTCGGCCCAGCGCGACGTTGAATCCGCCATCATCGCCACATCGAGCCCCATATCGCGGTAATACTCGGCGACGGTCAGACCGGTGTAGAGGCTCGCCTCCCGCGCCGCCACCGGCATATTCGAGGTGTTGACGATAAGGATTGTCCGCTCCATCAACGGATGCCCCGAGCGGGGATCATGCAACTCGGGAAACTGCCGCAAGACATCCGCCATCTCATTGCCGCGCTCACCGCAACCCACGTAGACGATCACATCCGCATCGCTCCACTTGGCCACCTGGTGCTGGAGCACCGTCTTGCCGGCGCCAAAGCCGCCGGGTATCGCGGACGTGCCACCCTTGGGCAGCGAGAAAAACGTGTCCAGCACACGCTGTCCGGTCGTCAGCAACTCGTCAGGGCGCAGCCGGTTCAGATAGGGGCGCGGGCGACGCACGGGCCAGCGCTGCAACATCGTCACAGCGTGCTCCTCGCGACCGTCGTGGATCCTGGCAATCTCATCCTCAAGCGTGAAGGGGCCCTCTGCAGCCAACCAGACCAACCTTCCCGCCACACCCGGCGGTACCATCACCTTGTGCTCGACCAATGCCGTCTCGCGGACCACCCCCAGCACGGAGCCGCCTGAGACCGGCGTTCCCTCCTCGGCGGTCGGCACAAAAGGCCATGGCGCCTTGCGGTAGAGCGGCGTGAGGCGGATGCCTCGACCGATCCAGGCCCCCGTGCGCATCTCCATCACCGTCAGAGGACGCTGCAACCCGTCGAAGACGCTGGACATCAGGCCCGGGCCTAGCTCAACCGAGAGTGGCGCACCCGTGCCGTAGACCGGCGTACCGGAACCCAACCCCGAGGTCTCCTCGTAGACCTGGATTGTGATCTCCTCGTGATCGAGACCGATGACCTCGCCGACCAGGTGCTCGGGACCTACCAGCACGACCTCGTACATCCCCACTTGTTCTGAGCCGCGGGCCCTCAAGACAGGTCCGTTGACCCAGATCAACTCCCCCACGCGCTGCGGCGTGACCTCGGTACCGATCACCATCAGACCGACTCCCCCACCAGGATGCGGGCCACTTCGACGCGCAGTGCGTCACGCAAGCGTACAAGCCGCGTCCGGAAGGTGTTATCATATCGCAGGCGTCCGTCAGCGGAGACAACCACAACGCCGGCGCCCTGCGCCAGCGGCTCGCCCACCGAGAGCCTGCATCCGAGAGCCTCACTCAGACGTTCGAGCGTCGCCGCGTCCAGAGTCGCCAGGGACGCCGGATCACCGCGAAGGACGAGCGCATCCACCTCTGCTATCTGCTCCGCCGCCTCGGCGATCAACGAGACCACGATAGAAGCGTAGGCATCCTCCCCAACAGAGGCTGCCAGGGTCTCCAGCTCTGCGACTGCCTGAGCAAAGACCCGATCCAGCACCACTTCGCGGCGCCGCGCCCGCACCGAGCGGGCCTCCAGGATGGAAGAGCCCACGGCCTTCTGGTGATAGCGCGCAGCCATCGCGCGCGCCTCGTCCGTCAGTGCGGCACACGCGGCGTCAGCTTCAGCCCTAGCCTGCGCCCGTATCCGCGCGCCCTCTGCTCGCGCTGCGGAGAGGACCTGCTGCGCCGCGCCCTCGGCTTCGCTCATCACGCTGTCTCTGAGCACCGCCACATCCGACAAGCTCATATCTCGACTCCCAGCATGCGGTGAAGCGTCTCCCCAATCGATGCGCGATTCTGCGACGGGTCTCCCGGTCCGGGAAGCTCCACGACCAACGGCATCTCGCTCTGCATCATCAGCTCGTCCACCCGCGCCCTTGCCAACCTCGCAACATCCTCGGTGACCAAGACGATGCCGATAGATCCATCCGCAAGCGCCGCATCAAGCGCCCGATTCAGCGCCTCAGGCGTCTCGACGATGACGCCCTGCACGCCGGTCAGGGCAAACCCCCAGACGGCAGGCGCCGACCCAATCACGTGTATCTTCACGCTGTCGTCACCCCAGGATGATGAAGGCGATGATCAACCCATAGATCGCGACACCCTCCGCCAGACCGACGAAGAGCAGGACCCGTCCGAAGATCTCGGGCTTCTCAGCCACGGTACCGACAGCCGCGGAGCCTACCGCGCCCACCGCATAGCCGGCGCCTACCGAGCCGCCCGCCACCGCAACCGCGGCGCCGATATACGCCATCGGGTCGCGGCCCACCTGCTCCTGCGCAAGCCCGGCAGCCTGAGCCATCTCGGGCACGAAGAACCAGGCCAGCCCCAGGCCGACCATCGCCAGCGCCACCACCAGGTTCAGCACGCCCAACCCCATCACAGTTTCGCGCGTCAGCGACGCAAAGCCACGGCGTTTCCTCGTGAGGAAGATCAGCAGGGGCACAACAGGGATCAGCCCCGCAAACAGCCCGATGAGTACCCGCATATCAACCACCTCCTGCGCAACAGGATAGTTCCTTGCCTATGCCGGATCCCTATCCGGCGCTCCTCAGCCTTCCTCGCCGCTAAGCAGGGCGAGGGGCTGAAACCTCCGCCCACCCGCTGCGAAGAACTTACTGAAGAGCTCATAGTACTCCAGACGCAACGTCTGAATAGCGACGATCATCCCCTCGAAGCCGATCACCAGCAGATTGCCCAGCACCACAACCGCCCAATAGGCCAGACCCTGACGCGGATCGACCATTCTCGCCAGGATGAAGACCACCAGACTGAGCGCGCCGTGGGCGACCGCGAAAGCCCCCATACGCACGAAGGAGAGCGTGTTGCTCAGCACGCTGAGGGTTGCCTCGAAGAGCTCGAAGAAGCCCTCCACCAGGCTCCCCGAGGCTTCCGCCGCACCTCCCACGCCCTCACGTACTGTCACACGGCGCTCGATCAGCGCCGAGAGCCGCGCTGAGAGCGCGATCGCAAGGCCCGAGATCCCTGCGAGGGCGCCGAGGACCCTGGCACTGACCGGTACCGCAGGCGTCAGAACGCCCGCGGCAAGGCCGACCAGCGACCAGTAGAAGATGATGCCGGCAATGCCGTGCCGGTCAAGCAGCACCCTACCCCACTCTCTGCGAAGGCCGGACCCAATCACATTGAGGATCATGCCGATGGTCAACGCGACGGTGCCGAAGGCGATCGATGCCACCAGGATCTCCTGCGTGCGCTCAAGAGGGCGCAGCCACAACGCCGGCAGGATCCCCTCAAAGCCGAAGAGGCTGCCGTAGAGCGCCCCGAATAGTGTAGCCATCGCACCACAGGCGATGACGATACCGCCAAATCCGGCGGCGCCCTCGAGCGCGCGCACTTTCCGGCTCAGCAGCAGGGCACCCAACGCGATGAGGAGCAGTCCGTGGCCCACGTCGCCGAACATCACCCCGAAGATCAGCGGAAAGGTCAGGGCCACCAGCGGCGTCGGGTCGAGTTCGCTGTAAGCGGGATAGCCGTAGATGGTCACCAACCGCTGAAAGAGGCGGATATAGGGCGGATTAGTGAACTCAAAGGGCGCGTCGGCCTGCTCCTCAGGTGTGGGCAGTCGTAGCTCCACCATGGTGTCGCCCGAGACCTCGCTGACCACTGCACGCAGATGCTCGACCTGGCGGGAGGGCGTCCACCCCGTCACGAGGTAGGCGTCCTCCAGCGGCCGGAACCGGGCAATCGTCTGGACAAGCTTGAGACTGGCGCGGACCCGCCATAGCAGGTGCCGCAGCCGTCTGAGGCGGATCTCGTGGAGGTGATGTAGCGTGGACTCGAGCGCCATCACGTGCTCCCTCGCCCTGTGGATACTCTCGTCGAGCGCGTCGAGCACCGCGTCGGGCGTGCCGGCATACTCCTCGGGCAGCTCCGTCGGCGTCAGGTAGGCGCTGCGCGCCGCCCGCGTCAGCAGCTCGGTGTCGCGCTTCATCCCGAACAGGGCGACTGCGGCAAGGTGGCCGCGCTCTCGCAGCACGACAAGCACGGAGGGGAGATGCTCGAGGCTACGCTCAAGCCGGCTCACGTTATCCACCGGCATCGTGCCCAAGACGGCGAAGAGATAGACGCTCTGACGGAAAGGCTCCAGCGTGATGTCGAGACCTGCAAGCGGCAGGACCTGGGCGCGCACGTGGCGCAGACGATCCAGTCTCTGGCGTGCCTCCGACAACTCCTCCGCCGGCCCCTTCACCTCGCGCTCAAGCATCTCGATGTCGCGCTCGGCGACGTCCGGGCTAATCAGGTGCAACGTCCCGCTCGGCGGCGCGCCCGCCTCCACCCCGACGAGCGCCATCACATCGACGATCCGGTGCATGAGAGCCGTGTAGCGGTTGGCGCGCGCGTCCCAGACCGACCGCTGAAAAAGCCCGGTCTCAACGGCCGGACCGGCAGGCTCTGCAACGTGGAAGACGTGCGTGCCGGCAAGCGCCTCGGTCACGGGCACGACGTCCCGCTCCGGCACCACCATCTCGACCCAGGTCATTGATTGAGAGCGAAACACGCAAGCCTCCTGGCTGGGGCTGCCCCTTAGCAGGCGTCCCGCTGGTGGGACGCCGAGAGCAACATCGGTCGAAAGACCTCAGGCGCTGTCGCCGATGCCTTCGCCTCGACGATCACCGTTACATCGCGCATCTCGTGCTCCTTCAGCCACACCAGAGCAAGCGGCAGCCCGATGTGGAAGGGCGAACCGAGAAACATGCGCCGGCAGCGCAAGATCAGTAGCTTCAGCAGCTCATACTCCAGCCGCGCCAGTCCCTCCCCCGTCGTCAACGAGACCCCGCGGAGGCGCTCGCGCAACTGCGGGTAGACTCGAAAGACCACCTGCCCAATATCGCCACCGTGGGCGATGTCGTGGATGTCGTCATCCTTCACCTCGTAGCCGGTTGACAGCGGGTAGTTGATGATCTCGGCCTCCGAGAGTCCGTGGTAGACCCGGAAGCGGATCGCCCAGAGGAGATTATCGCTGTCAAGGGCGGTACCCACGGTCTTGAGCGCCATCTCCCGGTCGTGTGAACTGAGATTGTTGAGGGTCGACCATAGATTGCGTCGGTAGCCCAGATCGAGGGCCACCTCAAAGGGGAAGAGGCTCCGCTCGATCTCGTAGCGCGTCATCGCGTGCTCAAGGATCGGGTGGTAACGGGTACCCCTAAGGACCTCGATGGCCCCCGCCACATCCCTTGCGCGGACCATCCGCTCCAACGTGTCTACGCCGATGTCAACATGCTGCTCCATCGGATAGAGCAGGTGCAGCACCTGCTCCCACGGCGCCGAGACCTCGACCCCGCGCAGCGCCACCTTGATGTTGTCGACCTCGTAGTGATGCCACAGCTCCCGCAACACCGAGCGCGCACCGGCGGGAGAGAGGCGAATCATCTTGGCGTAGACGTCGGCGAGATGACGGCGAATCTGATAGGTTACGCGGCGCGGGGTGAGCAACGACCGGTCGATCTGCAGATAGGGCCCGTAGACCGTGCGGGCGAGCGCGGATAGAGCGGCATCGTAGTCCACAGCGCTGATCAGCGCCGCCCACTGGGCCGGCGACAGCAGATCCGACATCAGCGCCCGGACCGTGGCCTGCGTCACGGCATACGCGTGCACCCCACCCATCGGTCGGCTGCCTACCGGGGACCGGGCACTCGCCCAGCGACCCTTTCAATCACGTAGGCGACGGCTGCATCCATCCGCGCCTCGGCCTCTCGCTCGAAGGCTTCCGCCTCGGCACGGGCCTCGCCAAGGATGTGCACGCACTCAGCATCGGCAGCTGCCTTGTCCGCCGCCAATTGCTCGTCAGCCGCTCGGCGTGCCTCAGCGCGGCTCCGCTCTCGCAACTCGATGGCCTCCTGCCGGGCCGCCGCGATCAGGCGCGCAGCCTCAGCCTGCGCCTCGGCCTGCCTCGCGACCGCAGCTTCCTCGATCGCGAGGACCTCCTGCACCACCCCTTGCACCATGCAATGCCCCCCCTGAAACGAAACCTTGGCTTCCTACCAGTATAATCCCGTCTGCGGAAAAGGCACGCGAACCGCCGGCAACTGCACCCAACCTGCGCGCCGACGAAAGGTCGCTGCCGCAACGCCCCCTTGTCGTTGTAGAGACGTGCCGGCACGTCTCGGGCGTAGGGTAAGCCGGATGAGATACCCTGCCACATCACCTGCGTTCCGTTGGGTTCAGCGGCAGACCAGCCCGCCCCGAGACGGGGCGGGGAGCCTTCGTGAGCAAGCTTGGTGAGTTGCGTACGCTTGGCTGCCCGGGCATCTGCGATACGCAAGCTTGCAGCCCTGTCTCGGGGCGTCGGACGCGCCGGCGCCACGGCATCTGCGTTCCGTAGGGCTCTGCACCGGACCAACCCGACCCTAGACGGGGAGCCTTCGTGAGCAAGCTTGGTGAGTTGCGTACGCTTGGCTGCCTGGGAGCCTGCGATACGCAAGCTTGCAGCCCCGTCCCGGGGCGTCGGACGCCAAGAACTCCAACACTCCTGCGTCCCGTTGGCGGGTTTCGGGAGGGCGCGCTATAATGGCCCCAGTGAGGTGTACCGAGAGGGGTTCAAGATCATGAGCAACGTCGCGATACTACTGCATCCTTCTGACCACGTGGCCACCGCCTTGAAGGAACTCAAAGCCGGTGATACTGTCGTCGTCCGGCTCGGTGAGACGACCTACTCCGTCATCCTCCGCGAGGACATAGCCTTCGGGCATAAGTATGCCCTGCGCGATATCGCCGAGGGTGAGGAGCTCCTGAAATACGGCCTGCCCATCGGCAGGGCCCTGCAGGAGATCCGGGCGGGCGAGTGGGTTCACGTCCACAATTGCCGGAGCGATCACTTTGGCTTCCGCCACGAAACCTATGGGATTCACGCCTAAACACTGAGGAGCGAGCTGAATGGAGATCCTGGGCTACGAACGACCGGACGGGCAACTCGGCATCCGCAACAAAGTCTCAATCATCTTCAGCACCGACTGTTCCCGCTACGTCGCGCAGAAGCTCAAGATGCTCTTCCCCGAGGGCACGCAGCTCTTCGGCTACCCGGGCGGCTGCGCCCTGATCGAAGGAGCCTTTCACAAGCTCGTGGCGCTGGGCACGCACTCGAGCTCGGCGGGCGCGCTGGTTGTGGGGTTAGGCTGTGAGGGCACCGACGCCTACAGCGTGGCCGAGGCCATCGCCGCCACCGGGCGTCCGGTCGAGGCCATCAAGATCAACGAGGAAGGCGGCGACCTGCGCACCGTTGAGCGCGGCTCGCGTGTACTGGCGCAGCTCCTCCAGCACGCCTCGACCGCGAAGCGCGCGCCGATGACGCCCGGCGACCTGATCGTGGGCACCGAGTGCGGCGGCTCTGACGCCACCTCAGGACTCGCCTCGAACCCTATCACGGGCGTGGTGGGGGATCGTCGCATCGAGGCAGGCGGCACCTATATGATCAGCGAGCTCGATGAGCTGCTCGGCTGCAGTGACATCCTCGCTG
>JAXGUU010000057.1:0-14794 GCA_040774145.1 Anaerolineae bacterium | reverse complement strand
TCCGTCCGGGGGTTGGTTGCGGGGCCCCTGCCGGGGCCCCCCCCCCCGGGCGGGGGTCCCGCCCCCCCCCCCCCGCGGGGGCCCCCCCGGCGCCGCGACGCCCACCGTGCGCGCCTGGTCGCCCGACGGTCTCTGGCTTCTCATCGCGAGCGCGCCGCAGGTCGGCGGCTCCGACCTCGCCCTCCTCTCCACGCAAGCTGAGGACGTACCGCTCGCCACGTTTCCCCTCTGCCGCGGCGGCGCCTGCACCACCGGCGCTGCCTGGACGACCGACGAACTGGGATCACATCACCTCTGGGTGACCTGGGACACCGATACGGGTGGCTGTGCCGGGCGCATCACGCCCGATCCTGCCCAACCGCTCCAACCTGTGGCGCCCAACTGCCGGGCCACGGTCTTCCCCCTGCACCCGCGCTCGCCCTTCATCGGCGAGACTCTGCTCCTCTTCGACGCGGAGGTGGCCGTCCTTCACGGGGGACGCGGCAGCCCCGTCGACGGCCTCTACGTCCTGATCGAAGGCGACACATCCGATGTGCCGGCGGACCTGCGGCCCCTCGCCATCTTCCCCGATGGCGTCGGCTCTCCCGCGGCCCCGTGGGTCACGGTCTGGTCGCCCGACGGCAGCGCTTTCATCATCATCGATGAGGCCGATCGCCCGATCTACATCGGCGTCCTTGGGCCACCGGCCCTCTGGGACGTCCGCGATCTCCTCGCAGGGGCTAACGACTTCATGTGGGCCGAGGTGGAGCCATGAGGGCCCGCCGCCTGCCCGCAGCCCTGATGGCGCTGCTCCTGGCGCTGGGCCTCTTGCTGGCCGTCCAGGCCTGCGCGCCCTCGGCAGTCTCGATGACCAACCCCACCTACCGCGTGACGCTGATCATCGCCGGGCAGCCTGAGGTCCATGAGACTCAAGCCACCACGGTCAGGGCCCTGCTCAACGAGGCCGGCGTCCACATCGGCGAGCTCGATCGCGTTCACCCGCCTGAGACCACTGCACTGGTCGATGACCTGACGATCACCGTCGTGCGTGTGGCCCAGACCACCCACGTCATCACACAGACCGTTCCCTTCGAACGCCAGGTTGTGCGCGACGTGTCGGTGCCGTTAGGTGAGACGCAACTCCTGCAGACGGGACAGGCCGGCATCTTGGAGCGCCACTACCGCATCACGATCGAGGACGGGGCCGAGACCGAGCGCATCCTCACGCGTGAGATCATGGCCCAACCCCCCCAGCACGAGGTCCGCCTCGTCGGCGCGAGGCCACAGCCGGAGAATGTGCCGATCACCGGCACCCTCGCTTATCTCAGCCAACAGGATGCCTGGGTCATTCGGGAGTCCTCTTTCCAGCGCCGCCGGCTGACCCATCTCGGCGATCTCGACGGTCGCGTCTTCGCCCTCTCACCCGATGCGCGACACCTCCTCTTCACACGCGCCGTCACCGACTCTGAGCATCTTAACAGCCTCTGGTGGGTGCGCACGACCGAGGCGGCCCCCGAGCCGCTACCGCTCGACGTCGACGACGTCCTGTGGGCCCAGTGGGCACCCGACAGCCAACGCCTCGCGTGGACCACGGCGGAGGTCACCGAACAGGCACCCGGATGGCGCGGCGAGAACGACCTGCGCATCGCCACCCTCACGACGCGCGACACCCTGGCGCCTAGGCCTGCCGTGATCGAGCCCGAGCCCGGTGGCGGCTACGGCTGGTGGGGCACCCGCTATGCCTGGGATCCTGACGGGGAGCGACTGGCCTACAGCCGGCCCGAGGCAGTCGGGGTGGTGACGGCCCGCAATGGAGCCCGAACGGAGCTGGTCACCTTCCCCCCCTTTCGCACCTTCAGCAGCTGGGCCTGGCACCCAGCGGTCACCTGGTCGCCCGATGGCGCCTATCTCGTCACGGTGGTGCATGGCGGCGCAGCGGACGAGAAGCCTGAGGAGAGCCCCGTCTTCAACCTCGTCGTCCTCGAGGCCGAGGGGGCCTTCAGCGCCACACTCGCGCTCGAGGTGGGCATGTGGTCGAATCCCCAGTACGCCCCCGACGGTGAGCGGCTCCTCTTCGGTCGCGCCGTGATTCCCTACCAGAGCGCGACCAGCCACTACACCCTCCACCTGATGGACCGTGACGGCTCGAATCAGCGGGCCTTGCCCCTGCCCACAGGTGGCCTGGAGATCCCGGAGTGGGCCTGGAGTCCTGACGCCGAGGCCGTGGCCTTCGTGCACCTGGGGGATATCTTCGTCCTGGACCTCGCCTCCGGAGAGATCGCGAGCCTCACCAACGAGGGCAACGTCACGCTCATCCGCTGGTATTGAACGGCGCTGCGGCTATAATGGCCGCAGCGACACCTCGCGCGGGCCGGCCCGCGTGGCCAGTCTAGCAAATGGAGTGTCTATGCGCGTTCTGATCACCGGTGCGACAGGCTTTGTGGGCAAGCACCTGCGCCACCACCTTCTCGCACACCGCCCTGACAGCCTTGTCATCGGCACGACCTTTCCTGATCACGCACCGGCAACCGCACCTGAGCCACGTGACCGGCTCGTGGCACTCGACCTGCGCGACCGCAACGCGACGATCAGCCTGATGCGGACGGTGCGGCCCGAGGCCATCGTCCACTTAGCGGCGCAGTCTCACGTTCCCACCGCTTACGAGGATCCTTGGGCCACCCTGGAGAACAACATCCTGGGCCAGCTCAACCTGCTCGAGGCCTGTCTCGCTACCGACCTCCGCCCGCGCGTCCTGGTGATCGGATCCGGCGAGGAGTACGGACGGGCCCCGGAATCCGAGCTCCCCCTGACCGAGGATCATCCCCTCCGTCCGGAGAACCCCTACAGCGTCAGCAAGGTCACCCAAGACGTGATGGGGTATCAGTACTTCATCAGCTACGGGATCCCTGTCGTGCGGGTGCGCCCCTTCAACCATATGGGGCCGGGCCAGGCGCCAAGGTTCGTCCTGCCGGCCTTCGCCAGCCAGATCGCCGAGATCGAGGCCGGGCTCCGCGAGCCGGTGCTCCACGTCGGCAACCTCAGCCCCGCTCGCGACTTCACCGACGTCCGCGACGTCGTCGCCGCCTACGACCTGATCCTGGCACACGGGAGGGCCGGCGAGGTCTATAACGTCGCCTCCGGGCGTCCCGTGACGATGCAGGCGCTCGTGGATCGCCTGATCGACCACGTCGGGATGCCGGTCGAGATCCGCCGCGATCCCGACCGCTACCGCCCGACGGATATACCCATCATCTACGGGAGTGCTGCGAAGCTGCAGCACGACACCGGCTGGTCACCGCAGATCCCGCTCTCGCGGACCATCGCGGATGTTCTCGACGAATGGCGGGCTCACGTCACCCAAGGAGATAGACTATGACAGCGAAACGCGCCCTGATTACGGGCATCACCGGACAAGACGGATCGTACCTGGCGGAGTTCCTGCTCGACCGGGGATATGAAGTCCTCGGGCTGGTCCGCCGGACCAGCACCGTGACCTTCTCGCGCATCCAGCACATCCAGGATCGCATCGAGCTTGTCTCAGGCGACCTCCTCGACCAGGGATCGCTGATCACGACGGTGCGCGAGTGGCGACCCCAGGAGGTCTACAACCTCGCCGCCCAGTCCTTCGTGCCGGCCTCGTGGCAGCAGCCGGTCTTCACGGGCAACGTCACCGCCCTCGGCGTGACCCGGATGCTCGAGGCCATTCGTGCCGTCGACACCAGCATCCGCTTCTACCAGGCCAGCTCATCGGAGATGTTCGGCAAGGTGCGCGAGGTGCCCCAGAGCGAGACCACCCCCTTCTATCCCCGTTCACCCTACGGCGTCGCCAAGGTCTACGGGCACTGGATCACGGTCAACTATCGCGAGTCCTACGATCTCTTCGCGTGCTCCGGCATCCTCTTCAACCACGAGAGCCCGCGTCGCGGTCTGGAGTTCGTGACGCGCAAGATC
Source organism: Anaerolineae bacterium (assembly GCA_040774145.1). GTDB lineage: Bacteria > Chloroflexota > Anaerolineae > B4-G1 > SLSP01 > PWVB01. The sequence goes on along the minus strand of JAXGUU010000057.1, from coordinate 10,864 downwards.
ACCCACGGCGTCGCGCGGATTAAGCTGGGCCTCACCGACCAGCTCGCCTTGGGCAATCTCGATGCCAAACGCGACTGGGGCTTTGCCGGCGACTACGTCCGCGCGATGTGGCTGATGCTCCAGCAAGACCAACCCGATGATTACGTCGTGGGCACCGGGCACACCCACTCCGTCCAGGAGCTCTGCGAGGTCGCCTTTGCCCACGCCGGTCTTGACTGGCGCGACCACGTCGTACAGGATCCCCGCTTTATGCGCCCGGCGGAGGTGGATCTCCTGGTCTCAGACCCCGCTAAGGCCAACCGCGTCCTGGGATGGACTCCCGCCGTGGATTTCGCGGGGCTGGTGCAGATGATGGTCAATGCGGACATCGCGCAGCTCGAGCTTGAACACCGCCACGCGCGGTAGCGTACGAAAGGACACACGATGACAGATATCAAGTTCGGTACCGACGGTTGGCGGGCGAGAATCGCCGAGGACTACACGTTCGATAACGTGCGCCGGGCCGCCCAGGCCTACGCCGACTACCTCAAGCAACACGAGCTGGCGCAGCGTGGCATCGTCATCGGCTACGACCAGCGGTTCGGCTCACCCGACTTCGCCGCTGTCGCGGCTGAGGTGATGGCGGGGAACGGCATCCACGTCTGGCTCACGTCCGCCAACAGCGCGACACCGGTGATCAGCTACACCGTGGTCGAACGCAGGGCCGGCGGCGCCATCAACATCACCGCGAGCCACAATCCGCCGACCGACAATGGGTTCAAGGTCCGCGATCCCGACGGCGCCGCCATCGGGCCCGCGGGTCTCACGGAGATCGAGCGCTATCTCCCGGCGACCGTCGCAGGCGTTCACGCCCTACCCATCGCCCAGGCGGAACGACAGGGCCTCGTCGTGAGGTGGGACCCCGACCCCGCCTACATCGCCCACGTGGGTCAGCTTGTCGATCTGGAGCGTCTCAAGCAGGCGGGCCTCAAGATCCTCGTCGAGCCGATGTGGGGCAATGCCGCAGGCTGGTACGACAAGCTCATCGGCGGCGGGACCAACACGTTCTGGGAGATCCATGGGGGTCACAACCCGCTCTTCCCTGAGATGCAGCGCCCCGAGCCCATCGAGCCCAATATCACACCGGCGCTTCGGCGCACGGCTGAGCTCGGCGCCGACGTACTTCTCATCAACGATGGTGATGGTGACCGCATGGGCATCGGCGACGAGACCGGCACCTACGTGGACCAGCTGCGCGTCTTCGCGCTGCTCGCCTACTACCTGCTCGAGTACCGGCAGGAACGCGGCCCCATCGTCAAGTCGATCAGCTCCAGCGCTATGCTGGACAAGCTTGCCCGGATGTACGACGTCCCGCTCTACAAGACCGGCGTCGGCTTCAAGTACATCGCCCCCAAGGTCGTCGAAGTCGACGCCCTCATCGGCGGGGAGGAGAGCGGTGGCTACGCCTTCCGCGGCAACGTGCCCGAGCGTGACGGCATCCTCGGGAACCTCTACTTCATCGACTTCATCCAGCGCACCGGGAAGAAGGTCTCCGAGCTCGTGACCGAGCTCTTCGACCGCCTCGGGCAGGCTTACTACTACGACCGCATCGACACGCGCTTCCCCTCGGCGCGCCGCCCCGAGACGCGAGCTCGCATCGCAGCCGCCCGGCCCACAACCATCGCCGGTCTTGAGGTCACCGACATCGTCACGCTTGACGGCTTTTTGTACGAACTCGGCGACCACGGATGGTTGCTCATCCGCTTCTCGGGCACCGAACCCATCATCCGCGTCTATTGCGAGGTCACCGATCCCGACCTCGTCCAACCCGTCCTCCGCGGCGGCTTGGAGCTCGCCGGATTGGCGGACGCCTAGCTTCACACACAAGAGTCCGCCCCCGTCGCAGTGCTTGCGGCGGGGGCGGACTCCCGATCAGCGTCTCAGCACCCCGTGAGGCTGATCCTTATCTCATTACCAGCGGCACAAACACCTCCTCGGCCCACACCTCGAAGTCGTGCCATGCGCTCCAAGCGCTCGCGTTGCCCGCTAGATCCACCGCTCTGACGCGCCAGCGGTGTTCGCCGCGTCGTGCCGCGACGAGGGCCGGCGACTCGTCGAAAGATCGCACCCATCCGTCAACATCGACCTCAAAGGCGAGCGGGGAGCCCGCATCGGAAGGGGCTAACCACTGCAGCGACGCTTGTGGCCCCGTGATCAGCACGCCCGCCGTCGGCGTCACCACGGTCGGCGGCGGCGGCGGCGTCGCGTCGACCCAGAAGGTCGCGGCAGCCGCCGTACTACCATCCACGACCTCGCCGCCGGCGCGGGCGTAGAGGGTGTAGGCCCCCTCCGGCAGCGCGGGGGGCACATACGACCAGGCTGTCGTGCCGCTTGCCGGGAACCAGGTGGCGGCGCTGCGCCACAGTGAGCCCGTCCAGCTGGCGCCGTCTGTCACTCGCACGAGCTGGAGCTCCACTCGCGACACGCCGCTCCCCGAAACGGTGCCATGGAAAACCGGCATGGCTGTATAGCCCACACCGTCGCCCGGCACCTCGATCCGCGTCTCGACCCGGCAGCCATCCAAGAACTCGAGCGCCGCCGACATCACCGGGCCGCGCTGGGACGCGCGCAGCGTCTCAAACGGGAACCCGAAGGTCAACACACGCCGGCACCCCTCGGCGTACTGCACGGCGGCGGCGCCGGGCGTCGTCCCACCGATGTAGGTCAGCGCGACCGTGGCCCCGCCCGCGGGAGCAAAGACATCAGGATAGCCCACGTAGTACTCGTTCGGATCATCAAAGTGAAGATCGGGCAGGCCCTCGAAGGCACCGCCCGAGACGGGGCGCACGGTCCGCGTGCCGGCATCGTCCGCCACATAGGCCGCACGCAACTGCGCGCTGAGGAACGTCGGATCGCGCCGCAACTCGGCGAGGTCCCAACCGAACTCCGACCCGCTCACCATCAGGGCCCTGCCGGCATCCAGGTAAGCTGTGATCAGCGAGCGCTCCGTGGGGTTGAAGGTGCCATCACCCGATGACGACTCCTCGCCCAGCATCCAGAGGACGATCTCGTAGTCGAGCAGCCGCACGCTGCCCTGCTGGACCGCCTCGTTGCTGGTGGCATCCCACACGAACTCGCTGGGGATCGCCTGCCCGTGGTGCACCGTGTAATCGAAACGGTTCATGCGGTCTAGGTCCATGCGCAGATTAACGCCCTCGACCGGATCCACCTCCCGGACCAGCTCAAAGCGGTTCAGTTTGTCGAAGCCGTTGACCAGCAGCACGCGCGCCTCACCCACCCGCGCGCCCAGCACCTCGGTCGGGAATGATTCCCCTCCGGCGTTGATCGCCGTCACCCGCACATAGAGCGTCCGGCCCTCACTGAGGCCCTTCAGGAGGATGCTCGTGCCCGCCACCGTCGTGGGCGGACCCCACGCGAACCCGTCGGGACTGGTGACGACGCGATAGCCCGTCGCGGCGTCGCCCCCGATACCGTCGACCGGCGAGGATGACCACGACACGCGGACCTCACCGCCACCCACGTTCTCCACCCGCAGATGCGTCGGCGGCTCCGGCGGCAGCACCCGCGCCACGCCATCCCGTTGCTCGAAGTACTTGATGATCCCCTGGGACACGGCGCGCGCCGCCAGCTGGTTGAACGCCGGCTCCTTGAGGGCATCGGCGTCGATCGGGTTGTCGTGAAACGCGATCTCCAACAGCACCCCCGGCAAGCCGGCTTCCTCAACAACCGGGTCGTAGAGCAAGCGCATCTCGCCGAGATCGAGCGAACGCGGGTTCAGGTCAGGCCATGCCGGATCCCACCCCGCACGGATGTCGGCGATCAGCTCCCGATGGATCGCGGTCTGTAGTTCAACAGTCCCCGGCGTTCGCTTGGAGGGATCGTTGTGGACGTAGGTCACGGTGCCGCGGGCCGTGCCGTTCGATCCGTTGGTGTGCCACGAGACGAAGACGGCGTCGCCACCGGCGGCGCGCTGGTACCAGCGCGCCATCATCGGGCGCGCCACCACATCGTTGAAGTACGACCACTGGGCCGGGTCCAACCCCATCCATTGGCTCCAGTAGAAGGTCGAGGTCTCCCACCAGGGCTTGTTCGGCGCGCGGCTGGGCGGCGTACTCGAGACATAGGTGGTCGCGCCCGAGATCAGCGGTAGCCCCGTGAGGCTGTCGAAGTTGCCGCTCCCCAGCCGGATCGCGTCCGCGATCACCGCCCGTGGCGTCGGGTCCGAGGAGCGGTTATCCAACGTCACCCTAGCCGTCCCGGCATAGAAGGGGAAAGTCCCCAGATAACGCCAGGTCTGCGGGTAGATCGACTGATCCAGCTTGACCTCGGTGGGTCCGCCCGCGTGATGGATCGTGTAGTGCGCGTCGCGCACCCGATTGGAGCCGGGGAAGACCCAGGCATAGACAGCATAGCGCCCGGCAACAGGCACATCCAGCGACCACGTCGCCTGGGCGGTGGGCGAGCCGGTGGCGTTCGTTACCGCGTAGCGGTACGTGCCGCCATCATAGCCGGTGCCGCTGCCCCCGGTCGTCCACGCTCCCCACTCCGCGTAGGTGGGCGCACCCGTATCGTTATCGGCGATCACCCTCGTCGCCGAGCCATCCCGCTCGCGCACCGGGATCACGGTAGCACCGGCGTTCTCCAGATAAGGGATCAGGTACTGCGTCACGACCTCGGCGTTGTTGTGATCCTCGATGAAGCCCTGATAGACCGGTCGCTGCGTCCGCCAGGTACTGCCGTTCCAGAACCATCCGTGGCCTGCGCTGACGTAGACTGTCTTCCCCGCCAGCGCCCCCACCCTGGAACTCGCCTCACCAGCCATCTGCGGACCCACGCTGTCCACATCCGGCGGGCCCGCGACCTCAGGATCAGGACTCACGCTGAGGTCGACGTCGGGTGCGAACTCGGACAACGGACGGCATGTGCGTGCATCGGGATCCCACGCCTCCACCGACAGGCTCTCCCACATCAGATCCATCAACTCGGCGCGGACGGCATCCGTGACGCGCTCGACGCCCATCCACCCATCGGCAGCCAGCGTCTCGGTGTCGATGTCCAGACACACCGACAACACCCCGTCCTGCAGCGTGACGTCACGGATGCCGGCATGGTCCGCTGTCTCTATGCTCAGCCGCCCGTGGGCGAGCCCTGCGACGTCCGGCGGTACCGGTGTCGCTCCTGCAGCAGGCGTCGTTCCCAACACCGCCAACAGCATCAGGCCGATCAATGCCTCGCGCCAACCCCTCACCATGGTGTCAGCCTCCTCGTGGCGCCACGGCGCCTAACCAAAAACATACGCTATCATACCACAGACCGGATCTCCGATGTCACCAGTAAACCACATGATGCGTTGCCGGAGGGTGACAGCTGCATGTCACAGGCGGACGCCTCCCGCCACCCTTCCGGGAAGCTCGAAGTGCCTACCTGACCACAGAGAGGGCGTCGGACGCGTGAATACGCCCGGCGGAACGAGCCTTCTGGCTTCCCGGCACCCTTCCGGGAAGCTCGAAGAGCCTACCTGGTCACAGAGACGGCGTCGGACGCGTGAATCCGCCCGGCGGAAGGAGCCTTCTGGCTTCCCGGAAGGTCATATGCGAGAGCCCTACATCTTCACCGGTTGCAGCGTCTCGAAACCATGCTAGACTGATGCTATCGTGATCGGTCGTCGCCGTCCACCATCGCAGCCATAGCCTGGCACGTCATCATCGGAGGAGGCACGAGATCGCATGAGCACACTCCTGCTCACACACGCCGACTTCATCGTGACGATGGACGACGCCCGCAGTCGGTGGACCGACGGCGGGGTCTACATCCGCGACGGCGTCATCCGGGCGATCGGCCCTGCCCCTGAGCTGCCCAGGGAGGCCGATCGTACGATCAACGCCCGTGGACTGCTGCTGATGCCCGGGCTGATCAACACCCACCACCACCTCTACCAGACGCTCACCCGTGCGTTTCCCGGCGCTCAGGACGTCAGCCTCTTCGCCTGGCTCAAGACCCTCTATCCCGTCTGGGCCCACCTGGACGCCGAGGCCATCTACACCGGCGCACTCACCGGCCTCGCCGAACTCGTCCTCTCCGGCTGCACCACCGCCGCCGACCACCTCTACATCTTCCCCAACGGTGCCTCGCTCGATGACGAGATTCGCGCCGCCCAGGAGATCGGCATCCGCTTCCACGCCACCCGCGGCTCGATGAGCCGTGGTGAGAGCCGGGGCGGCCTTCCGCCCGACAGCGTCGTCGAGTCGGAAGAGGCCATCCTGCGCGACACGCGCCGCATCATCGAGACCTACCACAATCCCGATCGCTACGCGATGCTGCGCATCGCCGTCGCCCCCTGTTCACCCTTCTCGGTCACCGAGGACCTGATGCGCGAATCGGCGTCGCTCGCCCGCGCCTATGGCGTCCGGCTCCACACCCACCTTGCCGAGACCCTCGACGAGGAGGCCTTCTGCCTGGAGACCGTCGGCAGGCGCCCCGTCGCCTACGCCGAGGCACTCGACTGGATCGGCGACGACGTCTGGTTCGCTCATGGCGTCCACGTGAATGCCGACGAAATCGCCCGGCTCGCCGAGACGCATACCGGCATCGCGCACTGCCCCTCCTCCAACATGCGGCTGGGCTCCGGCATCGCACCGGTCCGCGCCTATCTGGACGCCGGGGTGCCGGTGGGGTTGGGCGTCGATGGGTCGGCGAGCAACGACAGCTCCCACATGGTCGCCGAGGCCCGGATGGCACTTCTCCTGCAGCGCGTCCTGGGCGGCCCTACAGCCCTCACTGCTGAAGAGGCCCTGTGGCTGGCCACACGCGGCGGCGCCGAAGTCCTGGGCCGCGACGACGTGGGCGCCCTTGCGGTCGGCATGGCTGCGGACATCATCGGCCTGCGACTCGACACCCTCGACGTCGCCGGAGGCGCGGTTCACGATCCCCTCGCCACCACCGTCTTCTGCACCCCACCCACCGTCCACCTCTCCATCATCAATGGCAAGCCCATCGTCGAGAACGGCCGGCTGCTCTCCCACGACCTCACATCCATCGTCGCCCGGCATAACCACGTAGCGACGGCGCTGCGCGACGCCAGGTGAACCCTTGACGGAGAGGTCGGGCTCAGCCGGGGGCGATCAGATGAGGTCACATACGCGCCCACACCCGCACGCGGATCAGCAGTCCACACCCGTCGCATCGGTCGATCGGATGTTGGCGACCCTCAGCCGCGCCACCCAGGCTATGCTGCACGATCGACGCGACAAAGCCGGCCTGCTCGATGAGATCTGCCGCATCCTCTGCGAGGAACTCGCCTTCGATTTGGCCTGGGTGAGCGAGGCCACGCCGGGTGACGAGCGTCCCGTGATGCTCCAGGCGCGTTGTCTGCACCCGGACGCTGCCCAACGCCTCACCCCCGAGGCCCTCCCATCGACGGTCGACCCCCTTGCCGCCGAGGCCTTGGCCGCGGGCCGGACCATCCGGCGGGAAGGCGTCCTCATGGACGGCGACCGGACGATGCCGCACACGGTGATGGTCTTCCCCGCGGCGCTTGGAGGTGCCCATTCGCTGGCCCTGGGTGTCGCCTCATGCGAGCAGCGGCGCCCGATGGAGACCGAGGCCGGCCTTCTCCAGGACCTGGCGGGCGAGCTCGCCTTTGCGCTCGACGTTTTGGAGACTGAGACCCGCACCCGGCACGCGGAGGAGGCCCTGCGCGTCTCCGAGGATCGCTTCCGGCGCCTGGCAGAGCACTCGCTGGTCGGCATCGTGCTCATCCAGAACGACCTCTATCGCTATGTGAATCCCGCCTTCGCCACGATGTTCGGCTACGACCACCCCCGCGACATCATCGACCGGCTCGGCCCGCTTGATCTCGCCGCGCCTGAGAGCCGCGGCATCGTCGCCGAGAACGTGGAGAAACGCGTGCTCGGGCAGCTCCGCGCGAGCCGCTACCAGTACCGTGGCGTGCGCCGCGACGGTCGCATCATCGATGTGGAGGAACACGGGGCCCGCACGGTTCACGCCCAGCGCCTGGCCATCGTCGCCACCGTGCTCGACATCACCTCGCGTGAGGCCTCCCGTCGACGGCTCGAAGGGCTCTCCACCGCCGGCCTGGCCCTCGCCGCCGCCCAGACACCTCAGCAGGCCCTGGATAAGGCGGTCGAGCAAGTCGCGCGGCTGCTACCCAGCGACGCTGCGGCGCTCGTGCTCTTTGATTCAGCCGCGCCCCGTCTCGCGGCCCACACGCAGGCGCACGCTGCCGGCACCTGCTTTACGCGCATCGGCGACACCGGCGCCACCGAGCTCCTCGCAGCGCTTGACGCCGTAGCCGACGATGCGTCTATCGACGATGCGTCTATCGACGATGCGTCTATCGACGATGCCTCTGCTGACGGTGCGGCTGATGACGTGCTGATCACGACCACCCACCGCCTCGCCGCGAGGCTCGACAGGCCCACATCGGAGGAGCCCCACGCGCTCATCGCGGCCCCCCTCATCGTGCGTGGCGAGAGGATCGGCACGCTCGTCGCCGAGGCCGCCCGCCCCGAGCAGTTCACGCCCGAGGACGGTCGTCACCTGCGCATCTTCGCCGACCACGTTGCGGCGACCCTCCAACACCTGAGACTGATCTCCACCCTGGAGGATGAACGCAATCGACTCAAGACGCTCAACGCCCTTTCACACGCCCTCTCGGAGACCCTCGACCTCCGCGAGGTAGGGCTGCGCGCCCTGGAGCAGACCCGAAGCGCCTTCCGCGCCGCTCACGGTCTGCTGATGCTGTGGGACAGCGCCTCCGAGACCCTGAGCCCTCTCGTGACCGACGGCATCGCCCAGACGACGACCGAGACGGCGCTCACCCATCACCGGCTGGCGATCCGCGATCACGTCCGTGCCATAGGCGCGGACGGACCGCCCCTATGGGCGCCGCTGGACGCGCCCTGGCGCTGGATCCACGATGATATCCCGACGGCGCTCTCTGCGCTGGAGATCCCACTGCGCGCCCACGGCGAGCTCATCGGCCTGATGCTCCTGCTCTCCGACGAGGCGAACGCCTTTGAGCGCGTCGACCTCGCCCTGGCGACCACGCTGGGCGTCCCCGTCGCTCTTGCGCTTCAGAACGCGCGCTTCTATCAGCGCGCCTCGGGTCAGGCTCGGGCGATGGCGGAGGCACTGCGTCGTCAGGAGGAGCTCGACCGGATGAAGGACGAGCTCATTCAGAACATCTCGCACGAGCTGCGGACGCCGCTGGCCCTCGTGATGGGCTATGCTGAGATGCTGTCGACCGGCGAGTTGGGCGCCGTAGCCGACGAGCAGGCCGTCGCCATCAACGTCATCGCCCGGCGCAGCCGCATGCTGCGTAGCCTGGTCGAGGACATCGCTCTGCTGTGGCAGCTGGAGCAGAGGCGGGAGGAGCGGGAGCTCCTCGACCTCGCCGAGATCGTCGCGACCTCGGCAGCTGACTTTCGGAGTGAGGCGGAGACTCGCGGACTACTCATCAGAGCCTCGGCACTTGAGAGCCCGGTGACGATCCAGGGCGAGCCGCTGCAGATCCGCCGGGTCCTCGACAACCTGGTCGGCAACGCTCTCAAGTTCACACCGCAAGGGGGCGCGATCGACATCACGCTCACCACGGACGGGGAGTGGGCCCGCCTCGCGGTCTCCGACACGGGCATCGGCGTGCCCAAGGCGCAGCTATCGCGGATCTTTGAACGCTTCTACCAGGTGGACGGCAGCTCCCGACGGGCCTATGGCGGCACCGGGCTGGGACTCGCCCTGGTCAAGGCCATCATGGAGGCCCACGGCGGCGCCGTCGTGGCCGAGAGCCCGATCACCGACGACCCCGATCACCCCGGCACCCGGGTCACGGTCCACCTGCCCCTAGCACCGGGGGCGCCGGCCTGACCGGGACGCCGGATGTGCTAGTCCGGCGCCTACGCCGGATGTCCTAGTCCGGCGCTACGCCGGGTGCACTAGCCCGGCGCTACGCCGGGTGCACTAGCCCGGCGCTCGCTCCAGCCCCACGATAGCGTCCAGCGTTCGCGTCCACGAGGTGGCCTCCGCCTCAGTCATACGCTCGTCCACGAACCGGTAGTCGTTCTTGCGGATGAACTCCTCGAGCTCCGCCATCAGCCGCAGCCACACACCCCGCTGAACACCGATCAGCGCCTCTTGGGCTCGTCCGGCACCCGGCAGCGCGAGCACGATCCGCAGATGCGGCAGGCACAGGCCACCACAGGCAGCCAACCGCGCCTCTGCATCCTCGCTCGGTAGCTCCCGCAGTAGCACCTCACCGAAGCGCGCGACCGCCCCTCGGCCCACCTCGCATGCCGGGCACGGTCCATCGGGCTCGAGCCGCTCCGCAAGCGCCTGGGCTTCCTTGCGCTTCCGCTGGAGCAGCCCCCCCGACGCCTCCCCCGGTTCCGTTTCGCGCAGCAGGTCCAGCAGCGTCACACGGTAGACGATAGCGACCCCCAACGCCGAGCCCTGCAGACGCTGCCAATCACGCGTGTGGTCCGGGCACAGCCCCCGTGACGCCTTCAACGCATCGCGGGTCGCCAGATCCAGCACCCGCTCATAGCTCAGCGACGCCACGTAGGCCTGTTCGGCCCGCGCAGCCAGACGGCAGAGCGGGCAGCCCCAGGCCCCCATCGCATCGTGGAGCTCGGCCCGCAGCGGCGCTGACGACGCAGCATCGCGCATGGCGGCCCTACCGTGCAAACGCACGGAAGGGATTGTCGCGCGTCAGACGTTCGACCCACGCGGCACCCAACGGGGCCAGCTTCGGCAGGAAGACCTCGCTGATGTAGGTGAGCGGTCGCGGCGTGCCGCCGCCCGCCTGCACCGGATCATACCAGCCGCGATCGTGGCTCAGCAGCAGCTG
>JAXGUU010000056.1:0-14815 GCA_040774145.1 Anaerolineae bacterium | reverse complement strand
GGTCGACGGTCAGCACCTTTGCCATTCGAAACAGGTCGACGACCACGCCCCCCTTGACCGGCAGCACGCCCCCATAGCCGGAGGTTGCCTTACCCCTGGGGATCAAGGGCACCCCTTCCCGGTTCGCCCACCGGACGAGCGCGACGATCTCCTCTTCGTTCGCCGGCTGCACCACGGCATCGGCCAAGGGGGTGCCGATGAGCGGCTTGATCAGACTTGGCATCTCGCCGATGTCGTGGCTGTAAAGCTTGCGCTCAACACGGCGGGTCGTCATCCGCTCACCAAAGGTCTTATCCAACCAGTCTATCTGTCCTACGGTTAGTCCGCTCATCATCGCCTCCAGGTATCAGACATACACGCTACTAGGAAACTCAACCTAACGCGTAACAACCTCCGCCTGCTCACGCATCAGGTCGGCGACAAAGCCGCGCATCATCTCGATCGCGTCAAGGACGCGCGAGTCAGCCAACGTGTAGTAGACGGAAGTCCCCTCGCGCTCGGCTAGGACCAAGCCACGCTCTCGGAGGATACGCAGGTGGTGAGAGACCGTAGGCTGTGCCACGCCCAACGCCTCGGTAAGCTCCGTCACATTATGCGGGCGCTGCGCCACAAGGTAGAGAAGGGTCAGGCGTTTGGGGTCACCGATGCCCTCACAGACGTACCGATGAATCAGGGCGATTTCCTCTTCGGTGATGGGGATCATAGACGCTCCTCGCTTAGGAAGTATCGAAACATATCGATATTTAGATTATACTGCGAAGATCAGACGGGCACAACCGACCAAGGAGACCACGTGCTGCGCTGGCGACACAGAAATCTGCAGCACAGAGGAAGGTGGCACAAAATAAACAGCGTGGCTGGATCTCCACGCTGTTTGAGTTATAATGCCGAAGGTGGGAGTCGAACCCACATGGGCTAAGCCCGAGCGAGTTTGAGTCGCTTGCGTCTGCCTATTCCGCCACTTCGGCGCGACCATCAGTATAGCTAGGTTTCAGGACACGTCAAGGCAACGACGATCGGGAAAAGGTGATGACAGAGAACGATGCGTGGGATGAGGAGTCATTGATCCGGGCCGCTCAACGCGGTAACCTGGACGCGTTCAATGAACTTATCCTGCACTATCAGAGCCGGGTGTACAACTTGGCCTACCACATCATGCACGATCCCGCTGCTGCCGACGATGCCACACAGGAGGCCTTCATTTCCGCCTACCGAGCAATCAAACGCTTTCGCGGAGGGTCCTTTCGCGCGTGGCTTCTGCGTATCGTGACCAACGCCTGCTACGACGAGCTCCGCCGCCGGAAACGACGTCCGAATGTCTCCTGGGAGGAGTTCGGCGATCTGGAGGAAGAGGCCAACCCCCACCTTGTGGATAGCGGGGCCAAGCCGGAGGACTCCGTGCAGCAGCAGGAGCTCAAAGACCTGTTGGAGCGCACGCTAGCACAGCTACCGGACCATCAGCGGACGACGCTCGTCCTCGTGGATCGCCTGGGCCTCTCACATGAGGAAGCCGCCGAGACGATGGGCGTAGCCCTGGGTACGGTGAAGTCCAGGCTGGCTCGTGCCCGCACCGAAATGCAGGCATTGCTCCAGAAGGAGCCGGAACTTTTACCCACACGTTACCGTCTATAGCATAGTCGGTAATGTGGGAGGCAAATCACGTATGACTCAGAAGAGATGGAGTACCACTGAGATCTCAGCGTACCTGGACGGGGCTTTGACGTCCCGGGATCAGGTCGCGCTGGAGACTCAGATAAGGCAGGACCCAGCATTGCAGCGCCGCGTAGAGGAGATGCAAGAGGTCGTGGCGTTGGTGCGGGCTGTGCCGCTACGCCAATCTCCACGCAACTATTTATTGTCCCCCGCGATGGTCAGCGAGCCCAAGCCACGGCCCAGGGCCCGGCGCACACCGCTGCTCTTGATGCGCTTGGCGACCTCGCTGGTCGCGCTGGCCTTCGTCGTCACCTTTGGCCTCAACGTGCTTCAAGGCTCGAATTTGCTCAGGGGCGCGATGTCCCCTATGACCGCTCAATTCGACGCTCAGCCGGAGGAAGAAGCCGTCGCCGTACAGGCCTACGACACCTTGGCTGAAGACGAGACCGCGATGGTGATGACCGCGAGGCAGGCCCCTGACCCCCTGGCGACAGAGGACGTTGAGGCTGCAGTCGAGCTCGCGGCCCCCCCGCTTTCGGAGGAACTGGCCGAGAGGGTAGAGGCAGGCGAGGTCCTGGGCATGGGCGGCCCCATCGAAGAGGATGAGGCGGTTGACCCGGAGAACAGGCTCGCAGAAGCCCCGGAGCCGACTGTGTCTGCTGCCGTCGAGGCAGCGGAGGCGGAGTCCGCGGGAGAGGCGTCGCTCATACTTCCTGAGACGCCCGCGGAGAGTCCTCCCCCGGCAGAGAGTGCGCTCACCGATACCGCAAAAGCGGAGGGCCGGTCGATGCAGGCCCCCGAGCACGCTCGGACAGCGACCTCCGTCTGGATCACGATCGGGTTAGGCCTGGCGACGGCCATTCTCGCAGCGATCACGATCCTGATGTCGCGGCGCAACGTGGGCTAAGGCCTGATCGTGAAGCGATACCATCTCATCATTCTGCTCATCGTGGTCGCGTCGGTCGCAGCTTGTGGCGCCGGTGTCCCCAGAGGAAGTGCTGCAGCCTTGGATGTCACCGCACCGGCATCCGTTACGCAAGCGGCGCCAACGCCTTCTGCGCAGCCCGCGGATACGGACCTCGCGGAGATACCGCTGCTCCCCACTGAGACAGAGGTGCCGACGGCAACCGCCTCCCCAAGTCCCACCGTCACGCCTACCGAAACCCCGGAACCGACATCAACGTCGACGGTCGTGCCGAGTGAGGTGCCGACCGAGACGCCCGAACCCACCGTTGAGCCCACGGAGACCTATCCTCCGCCGCCCGAAGCCCTGAACGTGCCGATCCTGATGTACCATTACATCTCGGACCTGCCGCCGGATGCCGATGTCTACCGGCGCGATCTGACGGTCACCCCCGAGCGCTTTGAGGCTCAGTTGGCCTATTTGCGCGACCAGGGCTACGAGACGGTCACATTGGCAGACGTCTACACGACCCTGACGACGGGCAAGCCCCTGCCGGCGCGCCCCATCGTCCTCACCTTCGACGACGGCTACAAGGACGCCTATACCCACGCCTTCCCCCTGCTGCAGGCCTACGGCTTTACCGGCGAGTTCTTCGTCTTGGCAACACCGGCCCACTTCGAGGCGCCTCAGTATATGACGTGGGATGAAATGAAGGCGATGGCCGGCGCAGGGATGTCGTTTCAGGCCCACGGACGCGATCACTATGACCTGACGGGCCGTCCCTACGACTTCCTCGTCTACCAAATCCTGGGCGCACGCGAAGCCGTGGAGGCGCATACCGAACAGCCCGTCACCTTCTTCTGCTATCCTTCGGGCCGTCACGATGCCGACACAGAGGCAGTCGTAGAATCCGCCGGCTACCTCGGGGCGGTGACCACCGCTTGGGGAACGGAGCTACGGCTCGACAACCGCTACGCATGGCCGCGCATCCGCATCAAGGGAGCATGGGGCTTGGCTGACTTTGCCGGCGTGATGGAATCGTTGGCTCCATAAGGCGAATACCCTATGACCGATGACTTTGACTTAGCCTTTCCCCGGACTCCGCCACAGCAGGTCAAGGTGCTGGGCACCGTCGTCAGCGGCAGCCTGGGCAAGGGACTGGACGCACGATTAGCGCCGGATCGACTGATCGAGGGCTTGGCCGTCGGACGCTACGTCGTGATCCGCGGACAGACGGGCCGTCGCTTCTTCGGGATGATCACCGATGTCGCCCTGGAGAGCCGTCATCCCGAGGTTGAGCAGTCACCACCGACCGAGCCCGATGGCTTCATTGCACGGGTCTATCGCGGCACGCTGACCTTCGGCAGGCTCCACATCACCCCTATGTTGGTGATGGACGAGGCCCGCGGCGAAGTTCGACCTGCCAAGACGGTGCCCACCCACTTCTCGCTCGTCTACGAGGCTACCCCCGAGGAAGTGGCGGATGTCTTCGGAGATCCGGATGAGGCCGGGCGCTTCTACATCGGAGATCCTCTGGAGATGCCGGGCACCCGCATCGCCCTCGACCTCGGGCGGTTCGTCGAACGCTCCAGCGGCATCTTTGGGAAAAGCGGCACCGGCAAGACCTTCCTCACGCGCATGGTGCTGGCGGGCATCATCGAGGAGAGCGCCGCCGTCAACTTGGTCTTCGATATGCACAATAAGTACGGCTGGAAAAGCCAGGACGAGGCCAGGCAGGATGTCAAGGGCCTGCGGCAGCTCTTCTACGACGGTCGCGTCAGTGTCTTCACACTCGACCCCGAGTCGTCGCGCCGTCGCGGGAGCAAGGTAGACTATGCTATCAGTATCGGCTATGACCAACTCGACCCCGAGGATCTGGAGATGCTGGCCCCGCTCTTCGGCTTTACCGATGTCCAGACCAATGCGCTCTATATGCTGCGGCGCAGGCTGGGCAAGGATTGGGTACGGCGGCTGCTGGCAGAGGACGCCGGGGTGGAGCTCCAGGAGATTCTGGAGCAGAACCGGCTTCACGAGGGCACGCTGGGCGCGATTCAGCGCAAGCTCGAACAGCTTCACCGTTTCGGCTTCCTGGTCAACCACGCCCAGGACGACGCCATTGGGCGCATCCTCGATTACCTGGCCAGCGGGAAGCACGTTATCCTGGAGTTCGGTCGCTACGGCAATGCGCTGGAGGCCTACATTCTCGTCGCCAACTACATCACGCGGCGCATTCACCGTGCCTATGTGGATCGCAAGGAGAAGCATCTCGGCGGACAGGGAGAGGAACCTCGTCCCCTCGTGATCACGATCGAGGAGGCCCATAAGTTCCTCGATCCGACCATCGCCCGACACACCATCTTCGGCACCATCGCGCGCGAGATGCGCAAGTATAACGTGACCTTGCTCGTCGTCGATCAGCGCCCTAGCGGTATCGATCCGGAGGTGATGAGTCAGATCGGGACGAGGGTCACAGCCCTATTGGATGAGGAGAATGACATCCGCGCCGTCTTCTCGGGCGTGGCAGGCACCTCGGCCCTGCGCGAGGTGCTGGCGCGCCTGGAGACCAAGCAACAAGCCCTCATCCTGGGCCACGCTGTTCCCATGCCGATTGTGATTCGCACGCGGGACTATCGAGAAGTTGCCCAGGAAATCGCCGGGCACGCCATCGACATCAAGGATGCAGGATCAGCGCTTTTCGGCTAACGGCAGGCAGCGGCTCTGGAGGCCCCTTGGATAACCACGTCTACGAGAGACACACCCGTCTGAAATCGTGCCCTCCGGCTCAATTCCTCTATATCCTCTATCGCCGGACGGTCGAGCACGGACTGCGCACCACATGGCTGTGGATCAGCGACAAGATCACGCGACGCACCCACGGCTTCTCAGCTCCCGCCACCAGCGAGATCATCCCCGGCATCTACGTCGGTGGACAACACAAGCCACGCGGCCTGGCGGAGATGCGGCAGAGGGGCATCACGGCGGTCGTCAATATGCGAGATGAAGCCGACGACGCGCGCCGGGGCGTCGACCTTGATCACTACCTGTGGCTGCCGACCGTCGACGATCGCGCCCCGGCGATCCGAGATCTGGCTCGCGGGGTGCGCTTCATCGAGGAGCATCTCACGGCCCATCGTGGCGTCTACATTCACTGTGCCTCCGGGGTGGGGCGCGCGCCCACGATGGCAGCCGCCTTCCTGGTTCATCAGGGCGCTACCCCCGAACAGGCTTGGGAGACCATCCGTCGCAGTCGTCCTTTTGTGCGACCCACGCCGCCGCAGCTGGATGTGATACGTGCGTTTGCAGCAAGTAGCGATGACGCGGTGAGCCGGGACGAAAGTGACCGCGCGAAAGGAGGCACCCCGTGAACCACCCCACCTACGCGCCGGCCCCTCGCCCCGAAGAAGAGAGCCACTCATCATCCATCGACGCGGAGCTGCTGACCCAGCGTGAGGAGATCGCCTTTGAGCGCCTCGCGGGCGACGAGATGCTGACCGCGGACCTCACCGACGACGTGGCGATCGAGCTCCTGGACTGGGCGCGGGAGAAGATTTGTACCTGGGTTGCCGCCACAGCAGGTCTGGATGAGGAGGGGGCATGGGCACGCCTCGAGGGTCAGTTGCAGCAGCTTCGACGTTGCCTGCGCCGCACGAGCCGGATCAGCGCTTCGTCCGCTCATCCCCAGACGACGCTGAAAGCCCAGCTCGCTACCCTGGACGATGAGCTAGCCCACGATGTCGAGGCCTAAACGACGTCTCAGCTTCAGGGACGTGCTGCTGGGCCTCTTCCTGGCGCTGGTCGCATGGTCAGGAGCAGACTTCCTCTTCGCGGACAGGCCCCCCGAACGCGTCGTCTTCGAACCGACGGGCACCGTCCACGCCATTTTCACCGTGCCCCACGCCCAGGACGCCTCGGATCTGTGGCACGGAAGACCGGATCGGCACCTGGCAGCCGCCATCGATGCCGCTGAGCGCCGTGTCGATATCGCGGCGTACGCTTTTGATCTGGAGTTGGTCGCAGAGGCCCTGCTGCGAGCACACCAACGCGGCGTACGCGTCCGGCTGGTGACCGACAGCGACTACGAGGAGCTGCCCGGAATTGCGACCGTGCGAGAGGGGGGCATACCGGTCGTGACCGACCGACAGTCGTCCCTGATGCACAACAAGTTCATCGTCATCGACGATCAGACCGTCTGGACCGGATCGTGGAACCTCACGGACAACGGCACGCTGAGGAATAACAACAACATCGTGATCGTTGAATCCAAGAAGCTGGCCGAGAACTTCACCCTCGAATTCGAGGAGCTGTTTGTCCACCGGCAATTCGGCATCACGTCACCCGACAAGGTGCCGCATCCGATCGTCCACATAGGCGGCACCCGCGTCGAGACTTTCTTCGAGTCCGAAGGAGATGCGCGAGGGAGGATCATTGAACTCATCGAGGCAGCGACATCGAGCGTCCACTTCCTAGCTTTCACCCTGACCGATGATGATATCGCAGCGGCGTTGATCGCTCGGCATCGCGCAGGGTTGCTCGTCAGGGGCGTCATCGAGGCCCGCAACATCGCCGACCGCGGCGCGGATTTCGAGATGCTCAGAGATGCGGGCATCGACGTGCGGGCGGATGGCAACCCCTATATGATGCACCACAAGGTCATGATCCTGGACGAGGCTATCGTGGTGACGGGCTCCTACAACTTCAGCTTGAGCGCGGCCAACGTCAATGACGAGAATGTACTGATCCTCCATGATCCGGCCATGGCAGCGGACTACATGGCGGAGTTCGACACCATCTATCGGCAGGCGACATCGGCAGCCGGCGTAGGGCCGGCGTTGACCATGCTCATCGACTGACGTTGCGGTACAATGCAGTCAAAGGAGGGCAGACGATGAACCAAGAAGAGACGACAGAACAGGGCAAGGGATGGAGATGGGCCGCCATCGTCCTGGCAGGGCTCATGGTACTGTTGATCACGTGCATGCTCAGCGCCATCTGGGGTGGCCTCCTGGGCTATGCGCTCGGACGGGGGACCTCAGCCTCGCGTCACGTCCAGGTGCCGGACTACGACGATTGGGGCCCCGGTATGCCTCCTGTGCCGGAGATGCCGCCGATGCCGGAACTCCCATGGCAGTACGAACAGGGGGCGTGGCTTGGGGTCACCTTTAGGATGACGCCCGAGGGCGCCTTGATCAGTGCCGTGGTCAGCGGCAGCCCGGCTGAGTCCGCGGGTATCCGTCCCGGCGACGTGATCACAGAGGTGGATGGGCAGGACGTCACGGAGGCGCGACCCCTCGACGAGCATATCCGGCGATATCAACCGGGAGATCGCGTGGAGATCGCACTGCAACGCGACGGGCGAGAACGCGTTGTCACCGTGCGCCTGGGAGCCCGTATGCAGGGAGAACTACCCTGGCAGCAGGATGACACGCCCTTTGAACTCCCCTTGCAGCCGGGCTGGCAGGGATAAGCAGCCGCTAGACGAGAGACTGATAGACGGCCATCACGCGGTCCACCAGTCTCTCTTGAGCAAACTCCGCCACTGCCCGGGCGCGCGCCGCCCGCCCCATCTCGTGGAGCTGCTGCGGATCCGCCAGCAGCTCTCGCAGAGCCGCGGCCAACGCGTCAGGGTCCCGCGGCGGGACGACGAGTCCTGTAACGCCATGGTGCACCACCCAGGACGTACCGGTCCCGACCTCGGTCGTGACGCAGGGTATCCCTGAGGCCATCGCCTCCAACAGCACCATGCCGAAGGCCTCAGCTCGCGCATTGGAGGGCAGCACAAAGATCGAGGCCCGTTGATATTCCGCGGGGAGGTCGACATCGGGGACATCTCCCACGAAGGTCACGCGATCGGAAAGGCCAAGTGACGCGGACATCGCCTGCAGAGCCTCAAGCATCTCGCCACGCCCGACAATGCGCAGAAGGACCGTCTCAGGCAGTGTCGCCACGGACTGCAGAAGGGTATCTAGCCCCTTATAGTAACGAAGCCTTCCCACGAACAGCAGGGTTGGCGGCCCCTGATACGGATGAGGGGGAGGGCTAAAGCGTTCAATATCCACACCCAACGGTACCACGACGCACTTATCCCGTACAGATCCGAGCCAAGGAGACGTCGCCAGATAACGGGGGCTGCTGACGAGGATCTTTGCGGCATGGCGAAGCACCGCGCGTAGCAGCGGAGCGTACAAGCGCAACCAACCGCGCTGGCGCACAATGTCAGACTGATAGCTGATCACCAAAGGCGTACGGTGCTTTAGGAGAAAGGCACTGACCTCTCCCAGGGGATAGGGAGACTGAACGTGGATCACGTCAGGAGAACTTGAGAGTAGGTGCCACGGCTGACGCAGACTCAACGGCATACTCGCAGCGGTGGCAAGGCGCCCTGCCTTGATCACGTTGACGCCGTTCACCACCTCGCTGCGCGACCGGCGCCCCGGGTCACACACCAGCACGCTTACCCTATGCCCTGCCTTGGCCTGTGCTTCCGCCAGCACGCGGATGTGGTTCTCAATGCCACCAAGGACCGGATAGTAGTCCTTATAGAGATGAAGGATATGCATCGTGAGGACACCCCATAGGAGGTCAGCCGATCACGCTTCGATACAGATCGAGCGTCTCCTGTGCCGTGCGTTGCCACGAGAAGGTGGCGGCTCGGGCCAGGCTCATCTGCCGTAACTCCTCGCGCAGACCCTCGTCCTCCAGCGCGCGGGTTATCGTCTCAGCCATCGACGCCGCGCTCTCGGGATCGAACAGCAAAGCGCTATCACCCGCGACCTCCGGCATTGAGGAGACATTGGAACATGCCACAGGCGCACCACACGCCATCGCCTCAATGACCGGCAACCCAAATCCTTCGTAGCGGCTGGGAAAGACAAAGAGCTGAGCTGCCCGATAGAGCGCCGGGAGATCCTGCTCCGGCAGCGGCCCCAACCATCGAATCGCCCGATCCGTGAGCCCAAGCTCCTCGGCGCGCAGGCGCGGCTCAGGGTGGGTGGGGATCCAGGACCCGGCAATGACCAGCTTCGTCTCAGGGAACACAGGTGCGACCTGAGCCCACGCCTCCACGAGACGGACGAGATTCTTGTGCGGCTTGTTGCTGCCTAGATAGAGCACAAAAGGCTCCCAAAGATGGTATCGCTGGCGCACGTCGTGCACGGAGGCCTCGGGGGGAAGGGTGAAATTCGGATCGGCTGCTTCGGGAATGACCGAGACACGTTCACCGGAAACGGGGAAATGTGTCAGGAAGTCCTTCCGGGTCGCGTCGGAGACAGCAATCGTCTGGGCTGAGGCGCGTAGAGCCAAGGCGATCATGTAGTGAAAGAGCCTTCTCGCCCGCAACGAGCTGTGCTCCGGAAAGATCATCGGGATGAGATCGTGGATCGTGACAATCCCGGAGATGGGCAGGCGAAAGGGCATCAGATAGTAAGGGCTGTGATAGAGGTCGGCCTCCAGCTCACGCAGCCGTCGCGGCATGACCCACTGCTGCCGGAGCGAGAAGGGGGAGACGTCTAGGGATAGCGTCTGCACCGCTGGACGAGCCGGCAAGCGCAGCGGATAGTCGGTGAGCGCCACGACCGTCAGACGCTCATCCGCAGCCAAAGCCGGCACAAGGGCCTCGGCCAGGTTGGAGACGTATCGCCCGATGCCGGGGAAATGCGGCGTCGCCGTCCGCGCGTCAAGGACGTAATGTGGCATACTAAGCGACGCAGAGGCGGTCATAGACCGCCTGCGTCTCCTCCGCCACACGGCTCCAGGCGAAGAGCGCTGCGCGCTCGGTCCCCCGATCCCGCAACTCGTGGGCCACGTCGGGCTCGTTCATGATCTTCCGCAACGCGGCCTGAATGTCCAGCTCATCTTCCGGGTCCACCAGGAGCGCCGCATCGCCGACAACCTCCAGCATCGAAGAGACGTTGCTGCAGACCACGGGCGTCCCGCAGGCCATGGCCTCGAGCGGCGGCAGCCCGAATCCCTCATAGAGGCTGGGAAAGACGAAGGCCGTGGCTGCCGAGTAGACCGCGGGTAAGTCCTCATC
Organism: Anaerolineae bacterium; assembly: GCA_040774145.1. Lineage (GTDB taxonomy): Bacteria > Chloroflexota > Anaerolineae > B4-G1 > SLSP01 > PWVB01. The sequence goes on along the minus strand of JAXGUU010000056.1, from coordinate 4,229 downwards.
GGCGATGTACCCGGTGAGCTTCACGCCTTCCCTTGCCGGACAGGTCTCCAGCGCTGCAAAGAAGCTCTCGGCGAGCCATCCGCGCTTGCCCACGATCACTAGGGGAGGGCACTCGCCCGACTGATAGAGCGGCGTCCAGGCACGAAGTAGGCGCTCGAGGTTTTTCCTTGGCTCGACGGTGCCGACGTAGAGCAGATATCGCTCCGGCAATCCATACGTCCGTCGTACGTGAGCCTGCATCTCCTCGGGCTGAGGCCGAAAGTGAGGGGCAGCGGCCTCATGGATCACCGTGATCTTCTCCGGAGGCAGATCATAGGCGACGATAAGGTCACGCCGTGTCGCTTCGGAGACCGCGATAATATGATCCGCCCGGCGGCAGTAGAGGGGCATCGTCCAATTGAGGTACCAGCGATTGAGCGCCTTGTGATGTTCGGGCAGATGGCGAAAGATCAGGTCATGGACCGTCATCACGGTCGGCACACCGCGCAGGGGCATCAGCAGATGCTCGGTCGCGTGATAGAGAGTAGCCCCCGGCACGAACCGGTTGAAGGGCAGCCGGGCCACCTGCCCCAGCCAGACCGCCATGCGCCAAGGCTTGTACCCCAGCGCAACGGTCTCGCTGGGTAGATGCTCGAGTCCATCGAGCGGTCCAATGCCCTGTTCGCGGTTGTAGAAGAGGCGCAACCTCTCGGGATGGCTGACGGCCAGTGCAAGAACCAAGCTCTCGGCATAGCGCCCCAGCCCCGCCCGGCGGTGAACCGCCGCAGAGACGTCGACATAAATGGTCATTGCCGAACATTATAAGGCGAGAGGAACGATCAGCCAACACAACCCGGCGTGAGGTCCGTCTCTCTCATCGAGCACGGAGCGCCGGCGCTTCCTGTAGCCGGCAGCTACAGGAAGCGTTCGAAGCGATCCTGATCGGCCTTGCAGACCGGGCACTTAAGCGGGGGCCGAGGTCGAGCGCAGAGATAACCACAGACCTTGCAGCGCCAGACGGGAATCCCCTGCCATGTAAAGCCCACGAGGACCTCGTCATGGTCGTGGTCCTCGGACACCGTTCCCTTCTCAGGCGTGACGGCACCGGCTTGACGCAACTCCTCAGGCGGGCGTCGCTCAGGGATCGGTTGGAGCTCCTGTTTCCCGTCACGGACGGCATCCGACACATAGAGCGCGCAATAGCATGCCCCCCAATCGATTAGGTCGGGATCGCGGTAATCACATGGACAAATGATGTCCAGATCCTTCTCCCGCTCTCCGTCGGCCAAACGACAGGGACACGCCCAGTATCCATAGCGCGCCTCGTTGATGAGAAGCCCCTCGACCAAGCCCTTTGTGAAATCCACATCAGGGTTGAGATTATAGCCTCCGGCCTTGGCCTCACGGTCCAAGCGCTCGTACAGCTTGTCGACGGCTTCGGGCGAGATCGATGCCGGCTCGCTCATATCCCTAACCGCTCCTTGATGACCTCGGGCTTATACCCGATGATGCAGTCCTCGTCGTCTACGATCGTTGCCGGAAAAGAAGTCCGATCGCTGAACGTGCGAATGTGCTCGCGGGCGCGCTCGCGCTCGTCGGCAGCAACAAGATCAACATAGACGAAATCGAACGTTACACCCTCGTCTTCCAGTAACTGGCGTGTCTTGCGACACCAGATACAGGTCGACAGGGCATAGAGAAGCACTTTGTGAGTGTTATGCTTTCCTTCAACATGGCCACGAAGCTCAGACATTCTCAGACTCCTCTCCAATTACACTTCTCAAGACCGTCGCCATCCCACAGGTTATGACTGAGGTCGCTAGAGCACGATACCCAACGCGATAATGACAGCGCCCGCGACCATACACGTCACACCATAGAGGAGGACTGTGTTGTGGGCCACGGCCTTAGGTATCTCCAGGACGGCCTGCCGCGGATTGGCAGGGTTGTGGTAGACCTTCACAGCTGCGCCCTGTGGATAGTCAACGATAGCTCTCCGTGCCGCGGCTGGGTCTTGATAGGTCGCAGCATGATCCGGCAGCAAATTGCGCCGCTGTCCTTGGTAGGATTCGCCGGCGGCCGTATAGGTATAGTAAACGAGCGGCGTGTACGTCTGCTCGACGCCACGTGGCGTTTCCCGTTGCAGGGACACGAGGCTCGATGAAGTCACCTGCCCGACGACGGCGGGCCAATTAGGCGGTCCATATCCACGGCGCTTGGTCAACGCGATCCAAATGACAAACGCAAGACCCAGGAGGAATGTGCCGCTACCCAAGACGCTCAGGAACTGCATGGTCCACCTCCTCAAACCGGCCTAATCCGATTCCCGCGCACGCTCACAATCACCCTCTTGCTGCTCCCGGACGTCAAGGATCTCGTTGACATAGACGACGCGCTGATACGAGCCCAAGGGACCATACTGCCCCTTGCGGCTCGCCTCTCCGCGAAAACGGACGTAGACCGGCTCATAGGGACGCGTAGCTATCTCCGTGTAGCGCTGCTCCAGCTCGTCTGCGGTATCTTCAAAGGCCGGGTTCTGAACCCACCAGGCAGCACGAGAACCACAAGGACGGAAGATCCGACCGGCACGCCCGGCAGTGAAGAAGCCCTCCCAAGTTCCGCTCTCTAGGGACCGCCCAATGGCGGCAAACGACAAGCAGATCAGCCCCACCACGCCCAAGAGCCACGCCATCACGGCACCACCCTTTCCTCAGCAGTCATCCGGCAACACAATGTAGCGTCCATAAGGTAGCACTTCGTAGATAAAATGTCAATCGGCAGCCCAGGGGAACGTGAGGCTCAGGCGACCGCGCGTCCATCTCTAGCAGAGCTGCGACCGGCGGTTCGGCTAGGAGAAATCGACAATCAGGAAGGCGAGGAGAGGGACTTCAGCGCGGACAGCAGCGCTTCAAACTCCTCTCGGCAGGCGCCACACCGCTGCAGGTGGGCATGCACCAGCGGCATCGCAGACACCGCATCTTTTCCTACGAGGACGAGTTCAACGAAGCGATCCAGCTGTGCATAACACGTGTCGCACCCGATTTCGAGGGGTTGTGTTGACAGTATGTCACGCACCAGATGTTGGAGCTTCTTAGGTTCCAGACTGATCATAGTCGTTAGCTGCCCTATCCACTATACAGACGCCGCTCAAACGAAGGTTCTTACTTAGCCATGGCTCCAACGGGAGGAATTCCCCGTCCAATCATCCTCTTCACGTTCATTCGGACACAAAGTCCGCGAGGACCTCATCCACCGACACCCCCTGGGCCTCCAATCGGGCCTTGAGGCGCTGTCGCGCATCGTGAAGCAGCTTGTAGAGAGCGTTGCGGTTGCTGCTCATCCGCCGCGCGACCTCTTCGATCGGCATCTCGTGCAAGACCACCGCAACCATCGCCTGTCGCTGTAAATCGGTCAATTCCTCTTGGATGAGATAGCTCAGTAAGTCGCGAAGGTCTTGTTGCGTCACACGATGCTCCGGCGTGGGCTCCAACGAAGGCAACCAGCTAAGGGGGGTGGACTCCGTAGCGTCGCTGTCCGACGCCGCATCGGGCACCAGATCCTGAAGCGCAATATTCTCCCAACGTTTACGGCGAAGCTCGGAGAAGGCCACACGAATCGCGATCTTCTGAGCCCATGTGAGGAAACGACTTTCTCCTCGGAAGGTATCCAAGTTGTCCAGGGTTTTGACCAGCGCCTCTTGGACGAAGTCCTCCAGATCCGACTCGGTGATATGATAGCGCTGCTTGAGGGCAAACCGCAAGCCACGAAGTAAGTGTTCACGCAGATCATCTAGCGCCTGATCTCGCTCCGGCCCGCGAAGCGCCTGTACCCAGGTGTCATTAGGTCGATCCGTCACGGTCGGCATGAAGGCCATCCCACTATGGGCGTTGAACGTACGCTGCTCATAGCTCGATTATACGAGCCCGGGAGGGTTGTCAATGTGATACGCGAAGAAACGATGACTTGACAGGGTGTATGAATCTGTTACAATGCTCTCCGCAGACGGCCCCATCGTCTAGTGGCCTAGGACGCTGGCCTCTCAAGCCGGAAACGGGGATTCGACTTCCCCTGGGGCCACCAAGCGCCTTCCTCACTCTGAGGAAGGCGCTCTTTTTTTCTAGGGTAGCAAAGTGGACTAGACAAGGAGGGCAACTGGGCGTAAAGTAGCGAAAAAGGTCGCAAGGGAGGGATCAGCAATGCCGCGCAGGACGAAACGACCACCAGCGACACGGACTGAGGTTCTGGAGTGC
>JAXGUU010000055.1:0-14865 GCA_040774145.1 Anaerolineae bacterium | reverse complement strand
TAGGGTATCGATCTCCTCGACCCCCGCAAAGGCCCATCCCACCGCGAGTGCCTCGGCGTGGATCTCGTCATAGAGACGCTCGCGCCGACGGGGGCTAAGCGTCTTGGAGTCGCGCACCTCCTCAAGACACACCAGGTCAGCTCGCTCATGGGGGAGCACCACGGCGGCGGCACAGACCGGGCCTGCCCAGGGGCCGCGCCCGGCCTCGTCGAGACCGGCGACGAGCGCCAGGCCCCGCTGCCAAAAGGCCTTCTCGGCCTCACGTGTCGGAAGGATGTGTCGGGGCTGCCCTGAGGTCGCGCGTCTCTTCATAGGTCTGCCCATTGTGCCACGAAGCCGGCGATTGCCAAACGCGCCTTTGCTTTTTGGACGAATCTTCCTATACTGCGAGTATCTCTTTCTGGCACCTCCACAGAAGGACATGCCGGAGGCCACCATGGATTTTCTTGACGATCTGCGCCATCAGGAAGAACCTGAGCCGCAGGAAAAGCGGCCCAAGTCGGCTCCACTCATCGAGCCGAATACACAGGATCAGAACGCCTGGAACGAACTCCTGGGCCAGGTAAAGCTCGAAGAGGAGGTCTCGCCGGCCCAAGAGAAGGGTCGCGCCCGGCGCAATGCCGGCAAGACGGGCCTTACAAGAGGCCGGAAGATCATCCTGGGCGTGCTGGCCCTAGCCGCCATAGGCCTCTGGACGCTGGTGGTCTTGGTGTTGACGGGCTCACTCCATCTACCGTTCACGGGGCGCACGTCGCAGGTGTCCGTTACGCCGGCAACCGACCTGCAGGTCGCGGCAGCGGAGGAAGAGGTGCAGGTACCTACGCCCACGCACGCACCACCGACCGAGACCGCGGTCGTGCCGACGGCAGCGCCGACGACCACTCCGATACCTCGTGGGCCTCTGACAACCGTGTACGACGAACGGCTGCGCAACGATCCCACTAACGTCGACCTTTACCTACTGCGCGGACAGGAGTTCCTGAACGTGGGCGCGTTTGACGCCGCCCTTCTGGACTTCAACACCGCCCTTCAGCTGGACGACCAGCGTGCTGAGGCCTACGCGGGCGTGGGGTGGGCGAACTACTACGTCTTCCGCTGGGAGTCAGCGGCAGAGGCCTTCGACATTGCCGTGGCGCTCGACGAGGACCTGCCCGGCGCTCACTTCGGGCTGGGTCTGATACACTACTATAGGGGAAGCTATCGTAACGCTGCCCGCGAGTTCGATTGGGCCGCCGAGATCAACCCACTACACGCCGAGTACGAGGCCTGGCTCGCCATGGCTGCGGCGCAGCTCAATGACATCGCCGAGGCCCACGGCGCAGCAACGCGCGCCGTCGAACTCACACAGAACGAGAGCGTCGTCCACGTCGCGCGCTCCTGGGCACGAAGGATCGATGTTCCCTCCGACTTCGACGGCGCACAGGGCGATCTGCTCTATGCCAAGAACCTGGCACCCAACGACTTCCTCGCGCTCCATGCCATTGCGGAGTTCTATCTGGACAACCGCCCCGAGCGCCTGGGAGAGGCAGAACAACTCGCGGTCTATGCGCTCAACTGGGCGGCGAACGACGTCGACGAGGCCATCGCCCTACATACCTTGGGCAAGATCTATCGACAACAGGGACGCCAGGCCGATGCGCTCCGCGTTCTGGAGGCCGCCGCCGATCTGGCCTCCCGTGAGGGTGACATCGCTCTCGCAGGACTCGCAGAGAGCCTGGACGCAACCCGAGACTGAGTCGATGGCGGAGAGGTTCAGTCCCCCGCGGGGACCCTCTCCGCAACCTCCAGCCAACGGCGTAGATACTGGCCCGTGTAAGAGCGGGGGTTCTCCGCGACCACCTCAGGGGGACCTTCGGCGATCAGCTCCCCGCCGGCATCACCGCCCTCAGGCCCCAGATCGATGATCCAATCCGATACCTTGATTACATCAGGATTGTGCTCAATCACGATCACGGTGTTGCCGGTATCGGCCAACCGCTGCAGCACCTCGATCAGCTTGTCGACGTCAGCAGCGTGGAGTCCCACCGTGGGCTCGTCCAGAAGGTAGAGTGTACGTCCCGTAGGGCGCTTGGAGAGTTCGCGGGCCAGCTTCACCCGCTGGGCCTCACCGCCGGAGAGGGTCGTCGCTGATTGACCCAGCCGAACATAGCCGAGACCGACGTCACAGAGCGTCTGAAGACGGCGCGTGATGTTCGGCACCGAGGCGAAGAAGTCCAGCGCCTCCGTCACGGTGAGCGCCAACACCTCGGCGATATTGAGCTCCTTGTAGCGCACCTGCAGGGTCTCGCGGTTATAGCGCTGTCCGTGGCACACGTCACAGGGCACGTAGACCTCGGGAAGAAACTGCATCTCGATCCTGAGCTCACCCTGTCCGCCACAGGCCTCGCAGCGCCCTCCCTTCACGTTGAACGAGAAGCGCCCACGTTTGTATCCTCGGATCTTGGACTCGGGCAGCTTGGCGAAGATGTCACGGATCGGGCCAAAGACGCCGGTGTAGGTCGCCGGATTCGACCGCGGGGTGCGACCGATCGGTGATTGATCGATGTTGATCACCTTGTCGATGTAGTCATACCCCTCGATTGCATCACACTCACCTGCCGGCTCACGCGCGCCATTGATCAGCTGGGCCAACCGCTGATAGAGCGTCTCGACCATCAGCGTGCTCTTGCCGGATCCCGACACACCGGTCACGCAGACGAAGAGTCCCAGGGGTAGGCGCACGTCGATGTTCTTCAGATTGTGTTCGCGCGCCCCACGGATCACGATCGCCTTACCGTTGCCTGCGCGGCGCTGGGTGGGAATAGGGATGGAGCGCCGCCCTGAGAGGTAGGCCCCCGTGTGCGATGTCGGGTGGGCCAGGATCACGTCCAGCGGGCCCGCGACGACGACCTCACCCCCGTGCTCTCCCGCCCCGGGGCCCAGATCTACAATCCAGTCTGCCGAGCGAATCGTCTCGTCATCGTGCTCAACGACCAGCACCGTATTGCCGAGGTCGCGCATCTCCTTGAGCGTGCGGATCAGGCGCGCGGTATCGCGCTGATGGAGTCCCACGCTCGGCTCGTCGAGCACATAGAGCACGCCGGTGAGACGTGAGCCCACCTGAGTCGCCAGACGGATGCGCTGGGCCTCGCCCCCGGAGAGCGAACCGGCAGAGCGGTCGAGGCTGAGATAGTCCAGGCCCACATCGACGAGGAAGGTCAACCGGCTGCGGATCTCCTTGAGAGCACGCTCGGCGATGGCGTACTCCTTCGCGCTTAGCAGGGGCGGCGACGCCGGTTGCTCCTCAGGTAACGTCTCCCGGGCCCCAATCAACAGATCGATCCACGCGCGCAGGCGCGAGACGGGCCATCGAGTGAGCTCGTCGATAGGCCGCTCCGCCACGGTCACCGCGCGGGCCACATCGTTCAGGCGCGTACCATGACAAGCCTGGCACGGTGTCTCGCTCATCACCTCTTCAATCTTGGCACGAATGTAGTCGGAGGTGCTCTCGTCGTAACGCCGCCGCAGGCTGGGGATCACACCCTCGAAGCGCCGCGCACCCGACCAGAAACCACGGTTGGTCTCATAGGACATCGGCACCTGCTCACGCCCCGTCCCATAGAGGACGATGCGCTGCTGCGCCTCACTCAGATCCTTCCACGGCGTGTCCATAACGATACCGTAGTGCTTGGCAACGCTCTCAAGGATCTGCCACGACATACTGCTGTGATCATCGGTCATCCCGTAGGCGATGGCATCGTCCTTCAACGAGCGCAGCTCGTTGGGGACGACCAGGTCGGGATCGATTTCCAGCTTGAAGCCCAGTCCCTCACAGACCGGGCAAGCGCCGTGAGGGCTATTGAAGGAGAAAGAGCGCGGCTCGGTCTCGGGCAGACTGATGTTGCAGACAGGACACGATAGCCGCTCCGAGTAGAGCACATCACCCACAGGCTGCGCCGTGCTGTCAGGCGAGCTCACCACTTCCGCGATCATCACGCCGTCACCTAGGCGAAGCGACGTCTCGACCGAATCCGTCACACGGCTGACGAAGTCAGCATAGAGGAGGTCACCGTTCTCTTCGGGGTCAGGCACCACGAGGCGGTCAACGACGGCCTCGATGTCGTGCAGCTTGTAGCGGTCGAGCTCAGGCACCTCCTCCAACTCATAGACGGTGCCATCGACCCGCACGCGCACGAAGCCGAGCTTGCGAGCCTCCTCGAAGATAGGGCGATGGTGTCCCTTGCGCGTGCGGATCAGCGGCGCAAGCACCTGCAGGCGTGTGTTCGGCGGCATCTCCAGCACGGCGTCGACGATCTCCTGTGCACTCTGCTGGGTCACCGGACGACCGCACTGCGGACAATGGGGAATGCCGATACGCGCGTAGATCAGGCGTAGATAGTCGTAGATCTCGGTGACGGTACCCACCGTGGACCGGGGATTATGAGAGACGCCCTTCTGGTCGATCGCGATGGCGGGGCTCAACCCCTCGATGAGCTCCACATCGGGTTTGTTCATCTGGCCCAAGAACTGACGTGCATAGGCGCTCAGCGACTCGATATAGCGGCGCTGCCCCTCAGCGAAGATGGTGTCGAAGGCCAACGACGACTTCCCGGACCCCGACAGCCCCGTGATGACCACCAACTTATTCTTGGGGATCTCCACGTTGATATTCTTTAGATTGTGCTGCCGCGCACCACGGACAATCAGCGCATCGCCGGCCATATGACCTCCCACATCCCCGATCTTCCACACTGCAACCGTCTATTATAGCATGCTTTTGAGGGTAAAATAGGTACATACGTTCTATCCACCCGGGTCGCCGGGGCGTTGACTTGATGTCTCTTCATGGTATTATGTCTATGTGGGTGTTTAGCACTCACGGCGCGTGAGTGCTAAACGCGCTGAGGCACGAGCGTTTCCCCGTGCGGTTTCCACTGTCAAGTGTTGCGCGCGGGAGAGATGCGTGAGGTCTAGGAACTGAGATGGGCTATAGATGATGACACCCAACGCTGAAAAGCTTTCGCCGCGGCAGGAGATGCTGCTCAGACTGATCGTCAAGGAGCACGTCGAGACCGCCGGCACGGTTGCATCCGGAACGCTGGTCGATCATTACGACCTCGGTGTGAGTCCGGCAACCGTGCGGAACGAGATGGCGCATCTGGAGGACCTGGGGTATCTGCACCAACCCCACACCTCTGCGGGCCGCGTGCCGACCGATCGGGGCTTCCGTTACTTCGTTGAACGCCTGATGGAAGATCACGCGCTGCCCCAGAACGAGCAGCGGACCATCGCGCACCAATTCTACCAGGCACGCGACCGCATCGAGGAGTGGATGCCTTTAGCGTCCACCGTCCTCGCCAGGGCCGCTCAAGCGGCAGCGATCCTAACCGCGCCGCGTACGAGCGGAGCGATCTTCAAGCATCTGGAGCTCATCGCCACGCACGGACGAGCCGTGCTGCTGATCCTGGTTATGGAGGGCGGCACGGTTGAACAGCAGATGCTCGTCCTCTCGGAACCGATGAACCAGACGGCGTTGCGTGAGGCCGCGGACCGCCTGAATCAGACGTGTGCGGGTCAGGACGCGGAGCAAATCAAGGCGCGCATGCGGGAGTTCCCGCCGCTGGAGACCGATATCGCTCGCCTGGTGCTGTCGATTATGGAAGATGCGCAGGGACAGCTGTCCGACGAGGTCTACTACTATGGCCTGTCGGAGCTGCTGCAAGCCCCGGAGTTCGCCATCGCCGAGGATGCCTCAACCGCGTTGGTTCGCATCCTCGAGGAGCGCAGTCTCCTTCACGCCGTGCTCGCCGAGACGCTTACGCCTTCGGTGGGTATCGGCAGTGTGCGGGTGCTCATCGGTGGAGAGGGACGCTGGGATGAGCTGCGCACCTGCAGCGTAGTACTGGCACGCTACGGCATTGCCAACTATGCCACCGGGACCCTGGGCGTCGTAGGCCCGATTCGTATGCACTATGCACGCGCGATCTCTGCCGTGCGTTTTGTCGCGAATGTCCTGGGCGAGCTGGTCTACGATATCTATCAGCCCGATCTACGGTCGGATCTCCGTGTGACGTCCGTGAAGCAGAGCGAGTCACCCGCCGAGGAGGTCTAGCCTGGGTTTCCGAGCGGGTGTGATCTCAATCATTGCAACTTTATTGGGAGGCAGAACAGCTATGACGGAAGAGGAACTCAAGGACATGTCGTCCGATAGCGAGACATCTGAGGATTCGACACCGGAGACCGCGGACGAGCTCCCGGAGAGCGAAGCGGAGGACGTCAGCGAGGACGAGACGCTGGAGGGACAGCTGGCGGAGCTTGAGACCCGCCTCGCCGAGGCCGAGCAAAAAACCGCCGAGTATCTCGATGGATGGCAACGCGCCCAAGCGGCCTTTGCCAATTTCCGCAAACGCAATGAGATGGAACAAGCACAGTGGCGCAGTATGGCCAACGAGCGGCTGTTGCTGCGACTGCTGCCGGTTCTCGATGACTTCAAACGTGCCTTCGAGGTCGTGCCGGACGAGTATAAGGGCGCGCCCTGGTTGGATGGGATTCGCCTGATTGAGCGCAAGGTCTACAGCGTGATCGAGTCCGAAAATGCGAAAGCGATCGAGCTCGAGCCGGGGGACGACTTTGACCCCAACCTCCATGAAGCTGTACTCTACCAAGAGGTCGACGGCTTTGCCGAGGGCGAGATCGTCACCGAAATCGAGACCGGCTATCTGCTGGGCGACCGTGTCCTGCGACCGGCCCTGGTCGTCGTGGCGAAGGCACCACCTGCCCCGCCCGAGGACGAGACCGCGGAGGAACAAGCCGACGAGGCAGATGACGCGTGAACCGTGACTTGTGGCATATGGGCGTACGCCACGCTCCGTTCGAAGACGAGATGGAGTCAATATGAGTCAAGATTACTATAGCACGTTGGGTGTGTCGCGCGACGCCACGCCGGAGGATATCAAGAAGGCCTATCGTAGCATGGCGCGCAAGTACCATCCTGACGTCAGTTCCGAACCCGACGCTGAGGATAAGTTCAAAGAGATCAATGCCGCGTACGAAGTACTCTCCGACTCGGAGAAGCGCGCCTTGTATGATCGTTACGGAACGGATGTACCGCAGGGCTTCGGCGGGTTCGACTTTGGGGCCGGACGCGACCCCTTCGACATCTTTGCCGAGGTCTTCGGCAATCTCGGCGGGTTCGGCGGCTTCGGGCGCACCGGTCGAGCCGGTCCACGTCGCGGCAACGATTTGAGGACCAACCTGAAGATCACGTTCGAGGAAGCAGCCTTCGGCGCCGATAAAGAGGTCGAGATCCGCCGTCAAGAGCTGTGCACGGTCTGCAAGGGCAGCGGAGCCGAGCCGGGGAGCTCCCCGGAGACATGTCCGGAATGTCAGGGATCAGGGCAGACCCGGCAGGTACAACACACGCTCTTGGGCTCTTTCGTCAATATCACCACCTGCCCGCAGTGTCAGGGCAAGGGCACTATCGTCAGGACCCCGTGCCACGAGTGCCATGGATCGGGGCGCACCTACCAGAACCGACGCATTCAGGTCGCCATCCCGGCAGGGGTCGATGACGGCGTCACCATCCGGGTCTCAGGACAGGGCGAGCCGGGCGAGATGAGCGGACCCAACGGCAACCTGTACATCACCCTGAACGTCCAGCCCCATGCGTACTTCAAGCGGCGCGCCAACGACATCATCCTTGAACTGAAGGTCAATGTGGCCCAGGCGGCTTTGGGGGATAGCGTAACCGTTCCCACGCTCGATGGCGAGCGCCAGATCACGATTCCCCCTGGCACACAGTCCGGGGCCATCTTCCGCCTGCGCGGTCTTGGCATTCCTCAGCTGCGGGGCAATGGCCGTGGGGATGAGTTGATCGTCACCCAGGTCGATATCCCGAAGCACCTCAGCGAGGAGCAGAAGGTCCTGTTCCAGCAGTTGGGGACGACCCTGGGTACCGAGGTCATCATCGAGGAGAAACAGAGCTTCGTGGACCGCGTCAAGGAGGCCCTGGGGCTCTAGGGATCCCAGGAAGACGATGGCATGGCTTGAGGTCAGTGTTCAGGTTAACCACGAGGCGGCGGAGGCCGTGGCGGAGGTCCTTAACCGCTACGCGCCGTCGGGCGTTGCCTTCGATCTGGATCCCAACCATGAAGGGCATAGTGTGAGGGTCACGGCCTACCTCGCCATGGATGAGGAAACGGCAACACGCCGGCACAAGGTCGAGGAAGGCCTAGCTCACCTGAGCCACATCTGGCCCGTGATTCCGGCGCCGACGTTCCAACTCATCCCCGATCAGGATTGGACCGCCGCTTGGAAGCAACAGATCAAGGTGCTTCACCTGGGCGAGCGTGTGGTGATCAAGCCATCCTGGCGCACCTATCACACCGAGGGGGACGAGATCGTCCTGGAGATGGATCCGGGTATGGCCTTCGGTACCGGACTGCATCCGACGACTCAGCTATGTGTCGAAGCCATCGAGAGCCTCATGAAGCCCGGTATGACGGTCCTCGATCTGGGCACCGGTACGGGAATTCTTGCGATGGTCGCGGCACGCCTGGGCGCCGACCACGTTCTGGGCGTCGATATCGACGGCGACGCCGTCCAAGCCGCCGCAAATAACGTCAGGCACAACGCTCTCGACAACCGCGTGACGATCCGGCGCGGCTCGCTTGCCGACATCACCGATCGCTACGATCTGATCGTTGCCAATATCCTGGCGCCGGTCATCATGACGATGGCTGCCGCAGGGTTAGCCGATCGGCTGAAGCCGACCGGCACCCTCGTGGCCTCCGGGATCCTTAGCGACCAGGTCAACGAGGTCGCCACCGGATTACAGGCGCACAGCCTCCGGGTGAACGAGACGCAGACTCGAGAGGAATGGGCCGTTTTACTGGCGTCTTATGGTACAATCACACCCAGCTAGAGGAGTGAGTGACACACACAGTATGAATAGCGTAGCTGAACTAGCTGAGTTAGAGATGACCGACACAACACAACCTATTGTTGACAATCTGGACTCGATGATGCAGGTGCTGCCGCCGGAGATTCGCGAGGCTGTGAATGCCGTGAACCGGCGCGACGATTTGCTCGAGGTGATCCTCGATCTGGGCCGCGTGCCGACGGCGCGCTACACCGATCGGGAAGTCGTCCTGTGCGACCGTGAGGTCACGCGCGAGGACATCGACTGGGTCGTGGACCGCGTCGGTGAATTTGACGCGGACAACCGCGCGGGCATCACCCGCACGCTGCACCGCATCGCGGCGATCCGCAACCGCAAGGGACAGGTTGTCGGCCTGACGTGCCGGGTGGGGCGCGCTGTCTTCGGCACGATCACCATCATCCGGGATCTGATCGAGTCGGGCAACAGCGTGTTGCTCTTGGGACGTCCGGCAGTGGGCAAGACGACGATGCTGCGCGAGGCTGCCCGCGTGTTGGCGGAGAGCAAGCGCGTGGTCATCGTCGACACCTCCAACGAGATCGCGGGCGATGGGGATATCCCCCATCCTGCGATCGGGCGCGCGCGCCGGATGCAGGTGGCTATGCCAAGCCTCCAGCACGAGGTGATGATCGAGGCTGTGGAGAACCACAACCCTCAGGTGATCGTCATTGATGAGATCGGTCGCGAGATGGAGGCCCAGGCGGCGCGCACCATCGCCGAACGTGGCGTTCAGCTCATCGCGACGGCGCACGGCAACACCCTGGACAATTTGCTGCTCAACCCCACGCTGTCCGACCTGGTCGGCGGCATTGAGAGTGTGACGCTCTCCGATGAAGAAGCCCGCCGTCGCGGGACACAGAAGTCGGTCCTCGAGCGTCGCGCCCCGCCCACCTTTGACATCCTGGTCGAGCTCCAAGATCGCCAGCGCCTGGTCGTGCACAAGGACGTCACCGAGGCCGTGGACGCACTGCTGCGCGGTCGTTCCCTACCCGAAGAGCTGCGTTATCGAGACGAATCAGGCGAGATTCGCACGGAACAACTGCGTTCCGAGAGCGCGGAGCAGGAACCGGTCAGCTATATGGACCTAGCCAGGGGCGGACCGGAGGCACCGTTGCCGCCCCGCGAACACCGCAAACTCCAGGAGAAGCGCATCTTCGCCTTCGGGGTAGCGCGCAATCGGCTGCTCCACGCAGCCGCCAGCCTCCACGTCCCGGTGCGGGTGGTGGACAACCTGAAGGAAGCCCACATCTTCGTGACCACCAAGCAATACTATCGCAAGCGCCCGCGTGCAGTCACCGACGCGGAGCGCCGCGGCATTCCGATCTATGTCCTACGGGCGAACACACTCGCCCAACTCGAGACCTTTCTGAGTGACACCTTCAAGCTGTCGGACGGCGAGACGGACGCCTTCTCACTCGCCATGGTGGAGGCTGAGGACGCCATCGGTCGGGTGCTCAGGGGAGAGCACGCCGTCGACCTCGCTCCACAGAACGCCTTTGTCCGCCGCTACCAGCACGAGATGGCCAAGAAAGCACACTTGATCTCGCGCTCAACCGGCGAAGAACCTTACCGAAGTGTCCAGATCTTCCGAGAGGACTGAGCGGGGAGAGCGCTGACAGCACCACGGGGGCGGTTCATCACCTTGGAGGGGCCCGAAGGCAGTGGCAAGACCAGCCAGCTTCGGCTCCTGACCGCTTGGCTCGTCGAGCAGGGGATCAACCCCATCGTCAGCCGCGAGCCCGGTGGCACGCGTATCAGCGAAGGGATCCGCGCCTTGCTGCACGATCCCAGCCACACGGAAATGACGGCGGAGACCGAGATCCTGCTCTATGCTGCTTCCCGCGCCCAACACGTAGCTCAGGTGATCCGCCCCGCTCTGGAGGCTGGGCAGCTCATCCTCTGTGATCGCTTCTACGACAGCACCTATGCCTATCAGGGCTACGGGCGTGGGCTATCGCTGGACATCCTGCGCAGTATCACAGCGTTCGCGACGCAGGGCCTGGTCCCGGATCTCACACTCTATCTCGATGTGCCGCCCGACATCGGGCTACGGCGTCGTGAGAGCGGCGGGGGGGAGATGAATCGGTTGGACCGCGAGACGCTGGCCTTTCACCAACGCGTGCGGGAGGGCTATCTCTCGCTGATGGCAGAGGAACCCTTGCGCTGGACCTGCATCGACGCCACCGCCTCAATGGACGCTGTCCAAGCGGCGATCCGGGCCGCGGTGATGGAGCACATAAGGGAATGATCGAAGGCGGATCCCCGCATCCACCCATGCGCCGATCCGTCCCAGAAGTCAGTCGCGTCGAGTCCAAGGAGGCGCCATGTCCATATCCGAAGCCAACGTGATTACGGTCGCTGTAGCCCAGATGGATCCACACCTGGGCGATTACGAGCACAATCTGGGCCGTATCTGCGCTCTGACCCAGGAAGCGCTAAGTCACGGCGCGCGCCTCGTCGTGTTTCCCGAGTGCGCGACGAGCGGCTATGGGTTCGGCGACCTACCGAGCGCACACGCCGTTGCGGAACCCGTTCCCGGTCCGACAACCGAGGTGCTTGCCGACCTCTGCCGGGCACACTCGACCGCGGAGGGTGGCCCTTACGTGGTTGTAGGCGTGCTGGAGCGCACTGAAGATCCCGATGTCGTCTACAACAGCGCCGTTTTGGTCGGCGCTGAGGGGTGGATCGGCTGCTATCGCAAGGCGCACCTACCTCTGCTGGGCGTGGATCGCTTTACAACGCCCGGCGACACAGGCTTTCTGGTCTGGGACACCTCGATCGGTCGTCTCGGCATCATCATCTGCTATGATCTGCGCTTTCCCGAGGCGATGCGCGCCCTGGCCCTCTCCGGTGCCGACATCGTCGCGCTCCCGACAAACTGGCCCGATGGATCACAGAACGCGCCGCAATTCGTCACCCGCACGCGGGCGCTGGAGAATCGGGTCTTCGTCGCTGCGTGTAACCGCTGCGGCGAGGAAAGCGGGTTCTGGTTCTTTGGCCACAGCCAGATCACCGACCCCGGCGGCAACGTCCTGACTGAAGCCGAGGCGGACGAAGCGATCTGCTACGCCGAGATCGAGCCCGCACAGGCGCGTCGCAAGCGCATCGTCCTGCGTCCGGGCGAGTTCGAGCTCGATACGGTGGGCGACCGCCGACCGGATCTGTACGGCAACATCAGCAAATAGGTCAAACAGGCGGATCAGGACGAGGACGGTCCTCGATGTCGCCCTCACGAGCTGATTCAGCTTCTCGTCCCTATGCCGTAACCGAGGAGACCCGATGTCCAAACATAAGAACTACATCACCGATATGGATGGCGTGTTGGTTCGCGGCAAGAGCCTCATCCCCGGTGCGGTCGAGTTCATCGCGCGGCTGAAGGCTCTCGGCGTCGAGTACCTTGTGCTCACCAATAACCCGCTCTACACGCCCAGAGACCTTGCACACCGTTTCCAGAGCATCGGCCTCGACATTCCCCCGGAGAGGATTTTCACGTCGGCGATGGCAACAGCGCGATTCCTGCAGAGTCAGCGCCCTAACGGTACGGCTTTCGTCATCGGCGAGAGTGGCCTCACAGAGGCCATCCACCATGAGGGCTACGTGATCACCGACATAGATCCGGACTACGTGGTTCTGGGGGAGACCCATACGTACAACATCGCGCAGATCACCAAAGGTATCCGCCTGGTGATGGCGGGCGCGCGCTTCATCGCCACCAATCCTGACACATCAGGCCCCTCGGAGCAAGGCATTGTCCCCGCCTGTGGCGCTATGGCGGCCCTGATCGAGAAAGCCAGTGCGAAGGCGCCCTTCTTCGTCGGCAAGCCCAACCCATTGATGATGCGCACGGCGCTCAACTACCTGGGGGTGCACTCGGAGGACACGATTATGGTCGGCGATCGGATGGACACCGACATCGTCGCCGGGGTCGAGAGCGGCATGGAGACCATTCTGGTCCTCACCGGCGTGACGACACGCGAGGGCGTCGAGCAGTTCCCCTATCGACCGACCCGCATTGTGGAGTCCGTGGCGGCTATCGAGGTCTAGCAAGAGACGCTTTCCGGAACGTCGGTCACTTAGGCAAGGGCCACCATGAACGGGCCTTGATCCGCATGCGCCGCCACAACGTCAAGGCGTCGCTTTCGTCCAGACCTGTGTTCCCGGTAAAACGCTGCCAGAAGGAGGACCACCACCCGTGGGGCTCCTCCTTGGCCCCCTCGTATTCGGTAGGGCGATCGGTCGGTCCGTCCACAACGAGGCTCCCCACGTAATCGGCATCGTCATAGACGCGCCGGATCTGCGTGTGGATCTCGGCCATATCGGCCTCTGAGACGACGCCGTTGCTCGTCGCCTTGTAGAACTGCACCGTTACACGGATCGGATAGTCGGGATCACGCTCGATATCGACGCCATCGATCTCCGTGAACGGCCCCTCGACCTCGCCATGGCCGATGACAGCCGCCTCCACATCGGAGCGAGCGCCATCCTCCGCGGCACTCATCGGCGCCATCTCGAGGACCTCTCCCCCGTAGGAGGGCAGTGGGTACTTCTGCTTGAGGGGAACCTGAATCAGGAGAACCATGTTCAGCCCGCCCTCACCGGCGGCTTCCACCGTACCATCGGGAGCACCCGAGGTCTGCTCATCCTGCGCTATGAAGTCACTCAGTCGCTGTCCTGTGAAGCCGGCCCGCTCACCGTTCCGGTTGAAGAAGAGCCGCTGGCCCCACGAGTAACCGCTGGGAAAGGCGTCGCGCACGTTGTCGACAATCGTGGCGCTGGTGCCCTCGCGGGTCGCCACGATCACCAGAACGGCGGGGTCTCCCTGGTAGGACTGATAGTTGAAGATCACGGGGTTGAACTCAGCCTTGCCCTGCTGCGGCACCGGGAGGAATGCAGCCTGCGCGCTCACCAGGACGTGCGTGTCACGCGGCGCCATCAACGAGGATCGGTCTCCGGCCCACGAACTCGGGTCGCTGAGGTAGCGACGGATGTGGGTGAGGTACTCGGTCAGACTCACCCGCGCGAGGTCACCACCCGCCTCGTTGCCCACCATCAGGTAGAACCTGTCGGGTGAGATGTCGGCGCTGAGGTCGGTGAAATTGGGGTAGCGGATGACCGGCATCAGCGTGAGATCATAGTCACCGCGCTCGGGGTTGAAGTGCTGTACCTGAATCGTCACGTCGGAGATGTTCGGGCCGACCGATGAGCCGTAGTAGCGCCCCGTGTCTTCCCACATCACATTGACGACATCCAAGCCATACCGGGAGGCCAGTCGTTGGGCCTCCTGATCCCACGTCATCGCCGCCGTCCTCTCGATCGCGGCAAGATACTCGGGGTCAGGTTCGTCACCGCGTCCCTGCCGGTCAGGCGCCGCCGCCCCCGGGCTCGCCCACATCGCCACCACCATCACCACGGCGGCTACTGCCTGGACCACTCTGCGGATCATCGCCCCCTCCTCTGGATCGAATGCGGATCGCCTTGTCTCGTGTCTATCAGACGACGCGAGGGCGGGAAACGTTCCGAAGCGCGGCGGTCACGGCTCCCTATACGAGAAAGAGGACGTGCCTGAGTTTTCACTCGTTCACGCCCTCTCACTGCCTGTGCCGAGACCGAGAATTGAACTCGGGACACATGGATTTTCAGTCCACTGCTCTACCGAACTGAGCTATCTCGGCTAGGTGGTCCACATTGTAATAAAAGAGGCGGATTTGTCAAGCTCTCTGGCAGGTCAGCCCCGACCTACCACTCGGCTCCACGCAGATAATCATCGATGCTGATGGCAGCCCGCTGCCCGGCCCCCATCGCACTGACAACGGTCGCCGCACCCGTGACCACATCACCGCCGGCCCAGATCGGGCGGACGGTCGTCTTGCCCGTCACCTCGTCGGCTACGACCGTGCCCCACTTGGTGCGTTCCAGTCCCGCGGCGTGGTTGAAGGGGACGGGGTTGG